>JBEKWY010000002.1:0-129819 GCA_049512575.1 Candidatus Acidiferrum sp. | reverse complement strand
TGCGCATCGCCTCGCGCAGGGCGAAGATCAGCGAGATCGGCGGCGTGTGATGATACAGCCGGTCCTTGCCCCAATAATTCATGGCGGTGGTCAGATCGAAATACCAGCTCTGCACTTTCGTTTTGCGGTTGCGAAAGACTTCTTCGGCTTGCGGGCTCACCGTGATCGGCGACATGCCCGGCGGGGCGCTGATGGCTTTCTGCGTGCCGCTGAAGCAGATGTCGATGCGCTGGCGATCAACGTTGATCGGCACAGCGGCCAGCGATGCCACGGTGTCCACGATCAACAGCGCGCCAAGCTCGTCGGCAACTTTGCGGAAGTTGTCGATGTTGGTGATCACGCCGGAGGAGGTTTCGCCGTGCGCGAAGCCGACGATTTTGATTTTCCGGCCTTTGCCCGCCCGCCGCACGTCTTCGGGATCGACGGCTTGGCCGTAGGGCGCTTCCACTTTGGTGACTTTCGCGGGCGTGTGCCCGGCGATCACCGCCATGCGATCGGAAAAGGTCCCGTTGACGGCGACGATGGCTTCGTCGCCTTCTTCCAAAGTATTGACGACCGAAGCTTCGATGCCCCCGGAGCCGGAAGCCGACAGCGGCATGGTAATGCGATTTTCGGTCTGGAAGATTTGCCGGAGCAGCACCTGGACGTCGTCCATGCAGCCCTTAAACCAAGGATCCATGTGGCCGACCAAGGGCGTGGCCAGGGCGCGATAGACGCGCGGGTCCATCGAAGACGGCCCCGGAGTCAGCATTAGCCGGTTGGGGGGATTCAGTTCGCCAATGTTGTGTGTCATGACGTTTGCCTCACGTTGTGCGGGAATTGATTCTCCCGCAGGGGGATGGGGAGGCGCAACCGACAATTTGGACGGGCGGCCTTTCGCCCTCCATGCCCCAGAGGCGTTCGTATAACGATCAAACGACGGGAGTTGCGGAAAGGCGCATTCGTAGGCGCAAGCGATCAAAGGATGTGCCCGAGGCGTTTCCAAGCAAGCGTGCAAAGAGCCTTCTAGTTCAAGCCCGGAAGCCCCACCCATCCCACGGATTCAACCTTATTGTTACGTAACACAACAAATATATTACCTTTCGGGTAGAACACGACGAGATTATCTTATGATCATCAGCCGAATGAGCGAGCGCTCTGGCCGGCGCCCCTTCAGTTTGCCCAACCTGCCCGGATTTCTTGCGGGGAGGCACGAAGGGCCGTCGCAGCGTCAGGGCACGGCTTTAGCCGTGCCGAACAGGCGCCAAAACTATCCGGCCTCAGCCGTGGCGCGTCAGGGCACGGCTTTAGCCGTGCCGTACAGGCCGCAAAACTATCCGGCTTCAGCCGCTGAGGGCTACTTTTGAAGTCACCAAAAAAACTGCCGAGGAGGGAAAAATGAAAGGTGTCGCTGCTGCACCCGCGTATCTGATCCGCTGGAAGAGCATGAACGATTTTGACTTTCCGCCGGAAAATGCGACCGTGTCGAAGTTCCGCGCGGAGCTATACGAGGCGATCTTGAAGTACGCAAAGCGCTACACGCAGAAGCAATTGCAAATGATACTGGGAGAGCCACAACCGCGCGTCAGCGAATTGCTGAACGGCCGCATTGCAGGCAAGAGCGTCGACAAATTGTTGTACTACGCAGGCCGGCTGGGCATCGAAGCGAAGGCCAAGTTTGCACAAACGCATAAGGAAGTGGTGGCGGAGGAGTTGAGGACGGGGGATGGAGCGCAGCTAACGCGGAGTTGAAGCTCCAACCTCTTAAAGACGTGGATCGACTGGCCGGTCTGAAGACCGGCCACCGCATTTAATCAGCGAGAAGAACCCGTCACCCAATTTGCCTTAAAATCTCGGAGTTTCTGATCGCAGGCTCTCGAGATCTCGCTGGCGGTGGGAAAACGAAGAAGTCGAGTATCGACAGGTTGTGCTCGATCATCAAAGTTTGTGGCGGCGGATCAGCCCGATCGAGATGGCTGGCCTACTCCAAGGAGGAGGACGACATGGGCGTGAAAGAGAATTTCGCGGCACTGGAGAAATTTGGAACGGCGGTGAACAGCGGAAAACTGGAGGGACTGCGCGAGGCGGTAGCCGCGAACGCGCTGGATCACGATCCGGCTCCGGGGCAGGGGCTGGGGCCGGAAGGATTCATACGGTTGTTTACCGAGTTGCGGGCTTCGTTTCCGGATCTGAATGTTGCGGTGGATAAGGTGGTCAGCGACAACGACAACATCGCGGCTGCCTATACCTTGACGGGGACGCACAAGGGCAATTTTATGGGCGTGGCTCCGACGGGGCGACGGATTTCGGCGCGAGGGGTGCAGATCGCGCGATTTGCGGACGGGAAGTTGGTGGAACGGTGGGGGAGTTCGGATCAGCTGGGAATTTTGCAGCAAATCGGGGCCGATGCGGCGAAGGCTCACGCGTAGCTGCGAGGATTACCGGCTGCTCGCCGGCTAAATGTAGTGGCCGGTCTTCGGACCGGCCCCTCGCTCCGCGTCTTCGTAGGGGCGGCGCTTGCCCCGCCCGCCCGCTGCGCGGCGTTCGAACGAGTGTACCCTAAAGTAATTTATTGACAAAGGTACCCGAGTTGTGGTAATCTTCGTCGTGTTGCCCGCCCCCAACCCGAGCCTCCGCCTTGGCGAAGCTAAGACGAACGTCAAAACGCTAACCCCTTTAGAATCCGCACTTACAAAAAACGCGCCCATAACTCGTTTAGAATCCGCACTTACAAAATCATTAGACTTAAAGTCCTTTAGAATCCGCACTTACAAAAATTGGCGGGGGGAGGGGGTAAATTGTTAACTAGATCGCTCCCACTAGTTCGGGATGACAACGCTTCATCGCGTTGTCAATTGTGTTTGACGAATTCGCCTTTCGTGTTGGTCAGGGAGTTGTAGAGGGTTTCGGTGAACACGTCGGTGTTAACGAAATCTCCAGAGAATTTGATCCAAGGGGCCAGGATTTTTTCCTGCTTCATCTGGTCCAGGGTCTTGTGGGCTTTCAGGGCGCTTTCGACCGCGGCTGACGTCTCTTTCAACATTTTGGTGTACGCCCGGACGTCGTCGAGGTTGGACAGGGCACCGTGTCCGGGGATGACTTTCACGTCGGCGGGGAGCTGGGCGGTGGCTTTTTCCATGGCGGCGATCATGCCCTGGACGCTGCCGCCGGCGGCTACGTCGATGAACGGGAAGCCGTAGCGGACGAAGTCGTCGCCCATATGCACCACGTTGTTTTTGGGAAAGAAGATGATGGAGTCGCCGTCGGTGTGGCCCGCGGGAAAGTGCAGGGCGCGGATGTCTTCGCCGTTGAGGTGCACGGTGACGTCGTGCTCGAAGGTGATGATGGGCAGGGCGGCTTTTTCGGCAGGCTTGTTTTCCATTTTGATGCTGCCGCCGTTGCCGGCTACGCCGCCGGATTCCAGGCGCTTGCGCACGTTGTCCTGGGCGATGATCGTGGAGCCGGCGTTGTTGAAGGGCACGTTGCCGCCGGTGTGATCGCCGTGATAGTGGGTGTTGATGACGAAGCGGACGGGCTTGTCGGTGATGTTGAGATTTTTCAGGGCGGCCTGGATTTTGTCGGCCAGGGGTGCGAATTCATCGTCGACGATGACGATGCCGTCTTCACCGACGGAAGCGGCGATGTTGCCGCCCTGGCCTTCCAGCATGTAGATGTTGCCGGACACCTTGGTGACTTTCATTTCGACTTTGGAGAAGTCGGGAGCTTGCTGGGCGCGGGTGGCGAGGGGCAGTAGAAATAAGGCTGCGATTGCTGCGATTTGGGTGCGCATTTGGCGAGCTCCTTTTTTGTGCGCGGGGAGTTTAGCATCGGGGGCGAGCAGGAAGGAAAGAGAAAAGATAGGAGCAAACAGTCGGACGGTCGAACCGGATAATCCTTGAGCAGAATGATTGGCCTTTTGGAGTGCCGGGCCTATAATCGGAATATTATGAAGAACATTACGCTTCCCATCGTGATTGAAGGGGATTCTGACGGCTATTTTGTGTCGTGCCCGGCGTTGCAGGGCTGCTATAGCCAGGGGGATACGTACGAAGAAGCTGTTACAAATATAAAGGATGCGATCCGCCTGCACATTGAGGATCGGCTCGCCGACGGCGAGGAGATCCCGCAAACCTCGGTAAGCCTGTCTACGGTTGAAGTCGCTGTCTGATGCCGAAGTTGCCCCGGCTGACAGCGCGAGAAATCTGCACGATTTTAGAACGTGCGGGGTTTGTTGTCGCCCGCCAGAGTGGAAGTCACATCATCTACAAGAATCCGGCCGGCAAACGCGCTACGGTGCCGTTTATGCCACCAAGATTCTCCATCCGAAAGTGTTGAAGAACATCATGCGCGACGCTGACCTGAAGATTGAAGATTTGGACTGATCAGGAATTCGGGCAAAACGGACAGGAAAAAGCGCCCGCCACCCTTCGACGATCAGGCTAAACGGTCGACGGCCACTGCAATTTCGCGGAAATCAGGCGGCTAGTTCTTCTTGGCGCTCTTCGGAGTGGAGGAGGTGGGCGGGGACCTGGCGGAGATCCGACACGAGGCCGCAATAGGAGAACAGCTTAAGAACGTAGTAGGTGATGTCGATTTCCCACCAGAAGAAACCCTGGCGGGCGGCGGCCATGAAGTGGTGATGATTGTTATGCCAGCCTTCGCCCAGCGTCAGGAGAGCGAGGAACCAGTTGTTCTTGCTGGTGTCCGTCGTTTCGTAGCGGACCGTGCCGAACAGATGCGATAGCGAATTGATGGTAAAGGTGTCGTGCCAGAGCAGCACGGTGCCCAGGACGAAGGCCCAAAGGAAGAGCGGGAGGCCGCCGATCAGGTAGAGGCTCACGCCCAGGATGGTGGGCGGGATGAAGTGGTATTTGTTGAGCCAGCGGAGCTCGGGAAATTTGGCGAAGTCGGCGATGTAGTTGAGGCGCGTGTCGTTGTAGCGGTCGGAGACGATCCAGCCGATGTGAGCCCAGAAGAAACCGAAGAGCGTCGGGGAGTGGATGTCGTCGTCCTGATCGGAAAAACGGTGGTGGTGGCGATGATGGGCGGCCCACCAGAGGACGCCTTTCTGGGCGGAGGTCATGGCCATGAAGGCGATTACGAATTGGAAGATGCGGCTGGTCTTGTAGGAACGGTGCGAGAAGTAGCGGTGGTAGCCGGCCGTGACCCAGAACATGCGGATAGCGACCAAAGCCACGCAGGTAATCAGATACGACCAGCGAAACGGGACGAAAAAGACTCCAAGAGCGAGCAGATGCATTACCGCGAAGGGCGTGACGCCGATGAGGGAGATGCGGGCGCCGTTTGGCAGGGGGATAGACAGAGAACGTGCTGCTGAAGCCATGCGGCGAGTGCCTCCGCGCGAAGTTCTGGCGCTCGATGGTGATACAGGCGCCTGGACTGAGTGTTGGTGCTAGCGCGGACTTTGCCAAGCTCAGCGCTACGAATCAGCTTGTTGCAGTGTACGGGGGCGTTTGGTGGGGGTCAAGCGGGACGGAGGTACAGGCGGATAGAAAGACGAACCGGTCGATCGATCAGTTCACGAAACCCGGTTGGAGAGACCACGGAGCAGATCCCTCCCCCCGCCGCCCAGCGCTCAAAAACCGAGCGCAAGAAAAAACCGGGCTGCTACAGTCGGTATGACAGTCAAAATGGGAGCGAGGACGGGGATGTGTTATCGTTTCGCAGGTTGAGATTGGCGTGAGGGAAAATGGCTGAACGGCCTGTATTGGTTGGACTTATACCGCAAGCGGTGGTGCTGGACGTTGGCGATCAGGTGTCTTGGATGTCCGACGCGGGGAATCTGCGGGTGGAGTTTGATGTAAACCGCTGCCCTTTTGGCTCGAACATCTTTCAGGCGCCGGTGGGGATGCGCCTGTTGAGCGGGCCGCCGCGAATGGGCACGAAAGCGGGAACGTACAAGTATCGCGTGTGGTTGAACGACCAGATGGTCGGGCAAGGCGAAGTGATTCTGCGGGAGAAATAGCCAGCCTCGAGAGACGCCTCTGGGAAGGCGGCTCATCAGAGTATGTTTTTGATCGCAGATTATCGCTCGGATCCTTGCGATCAAGCCAACCTTAGCGAGCATAGGCCGATCTGAAGATCGGCCCGCTCCAACTACTGGCCAGCTGCGGCGGCTTGATCGTTCGGAGTCATCTTATCCACCACATGCGGCAATAGGTGCGACATCATCGAGGTAAGCTGGCTCGGGTCCACGCCGAACTTTGCGGCGGCCTGGTTCAGAGCGTCGGAGTGAAGGACGCTCTGGAGCTGGTCGGATGAGATCGGCAAGTTTTGACCATTGCCGACCCACGAGCTGACGAGTCCGCCGAGACCCTTCTCTTCGAACATTTTTTGCAGGCCGGAAACGCCGCCGACTTGCGGGCTGTTTACGTACTCCATCACCGCGGCCAACGCGCCGGGATGCACTTCACCAGCTGCTGAACCACCAAGTCCTGCCATTGCTTCGACGTCGTCGAAAATTCCCATGGTGCCCCCTTAAGGCTGAGATTAAGAAATGCGGGCGGCAATGTTCGCGTGGCAGCCGCCCGCTGAAAGCTACGTGTGCAGAGCTACTTCTGCTTGGCGATGACCAGGGACGCGATTTTGTCGTAGGTGGCTTGGGGAATGATCTTTTTGCGGACCAGGTCGGTCTTTTTGGCGTAGGGGCGGCCGGCGATGATTTTCTTGGAATAGGCGTCGCCGATCCCGGGCAACTCCTTCAGCTGATCCGCGGTCGCGGAGTTGAGGTCCAATAAGGTGCCGGCTGGAGCGCTGGCTTTCGTGGCCGTTCCCGGCGCCGGCGCGGCAGACTGGCTCGCGGTTTGGGAAACCGCAGCGGAAACACCGAGCGACAGAATAAGTGCAATCAACAGCGTTTGAAGCAGGTGCTTTTTCATTTTTATCTCTCCTGAGTATTCACTGAACGGCAACAAAGTCTTGGTTCTGTCCTTAGTTTCGTGCGGGGCGGTAGCCTGCGCGGACCGCGTCGGATTCCTGCATGTATTTGCCGTGTTTGGTTTTGCCGTAGTGGCGACTGCTGGGCTTGTGATAGTAGCCGGAGGCGGTGTTCACCCAGACGACCTCGCTGCTGGCGGACTGAGTGGACGGAGGCGCGGTCGCCGGGTTCAGAGTTGGCTGCGGGGCTTGCGATGCGGCACCTGGAACCAGGCAGGCGGTGGTTAACAGGCAAGCTGCCAGAAGTAGGCATAGTTTGATTCTTCGTGTGCTCGTCATGATTCCCTCCGTGCGCGGGGGTTGGTCGGACCGGCCGGGCAGACGTTGCTCAAATTGCGGGAGGGAGTCGGCAGCGAATTGCGATACGCCGCCGCGTTCCATGTCGGAACGCGCGAATCATGGCGAAAATGGCTGGACATGTCAAGACGAACGGTGAGGAACGCGAGCAGAAAGGATGTTTGGCCGAATGCGAGAGCGTTGCGGATAGGAGGAACGGTGCTGTGCGCCTACACGGGCTCTGTGATGGACCGATCTGAAGATCGGCCACTACAACTGATGTTAGTCGGCGGCGTTGACGGTTCTGGGGGATTCAACGGATTCGGCGAGGCCGCGGCGGACTGGGCCAAGGATGAAGGCGGGGACGGCGCGCTCCGGGGCTAGCGTTAGATTGGCGGCCTTGCGCGGGAACTCGGTGCGTTTGTCGAGGCGCATGCCTACTTCGCGGAGGAATTCGGCGGAAAAGCCCATATCCTCCGCGCGGTCCACGCCCCAGAACCATAGCTTTTCTTCATGGCGCTGGAGGAAGTCCAGGGATTGCTCGAGCTTCTTCATGGCGCGATCGAAGGAAGATGCCAGGAAGAACACGCCCAACGACCAGGCGTGACGCGGATAGTGGACGCGAATGCGGACGCAATACTTGCCGCCCTGGTTCTTTTCCATGCTGCAGCGATAGTCATTGCGAACAGTCGAAGTACGGGCTGGCATGTTCATTCACCGATCCAAAAGAGTTGGTTTGAGCCGAGCATTAGAGTTTGCATAAAGCGACTTCGGCAAAGTCCCCGAGAAGGAGCCGTTTGGCAACGGCGTCAAGGCCGAAAACCGCTAGCGCAGAGACACAAATAGGGTACCGATGCGCAAGGGCAAAGACAAGGGCGCCCATGTTAAATTTTAAAGCTATTGTTTGTAATGAGTTACGTTAGCCGAGATCGCCAAAGCCCTTAAGTTTGTCGGTCATGATGCGGAGCTTGCCATCTTGCTTCAGACGCGTCTCAAGGGAGGTTCGGAAGGCTTCAAAGGCGAGGTTGCGCTTGGTTTGCAGCACCTGGTCGGTGAGATCTTTCTTTTGTTTCTCGAAATCGGCAGGGTTGGGCTCCTGTTTTTCGGCGACGCGGTAGACGAGCCAGGTTGAGCCGAGGTTCAGAGGCGGGCCAACATCGCCGGGCCTCATCTGGAAGGCGGCTGAGAGTTGCTTGCCGCTTGCCGCGCCGCTGATGGAGCCGTTGCGCGCAAAGAAGTCGCTGGTCTTGGGATCCAAACCGAGAGCTTTGGCAGCGGCGTCGAATTTTTCCCCGGACTTGAGACGTTTTTCGAGGTCGTCGGCTTTCTGGCGGGCAATCTCGGTGCTCTTCTGTTGTTTTAGATCGGCGACGACGCGGTCGCGAACTTCGTCGAGAGTGCCTTGGTGGGCGGGAAGAACGCCGCGGACGGAGAGTACCAGATAGCCGCGATCGGTGTGGATCGGCAGGCTCAACTCGTCGGGCCGTTGACCAAAAATGGCGTCTTTCACTTCTTTGGAATTGCCCAGTTCGAGAATGGGCTCGGTGGCGGTCACCGGGCGAGTCTCACCCACCGCGAGATGGAACTGCTTGGCGAGGTCGTCGAGTGACATCTTGTTGTTCTGGCGAATCGCTTCGGAGAGCTTGTCGGCGATATCGGAGGCCTGCTTGTCGGCCTTGGAAAGCATCAGCGGCGAGCGAATGGAGTCCTTGACCTCGTCGAAGGTCTTGGTGTGAGCAGTCTCTTTGTCGAGAACCTTGATGATGTGGAAGCCGTATTGAGTCTTCACAAGGTCGGAGATGCTGCCCTTGGGCAGGCTGAAGGCGACCTTTTCGAACTCCGGAACGGTTTGGCCTTGGGTGATCCAGCCCAAATCGCCGCCCTTGTCCTTGGTCCCCGGGTCTTCGGAATATTTCTTGGCGAGCTCTTCGAAGTTCGTGCCCTTTTTCGCTTGCTTCAGGACGTCTTCCGCTTTTTGGCGAATCTCTTCGACTTCGGCGGGAGTCTTGCCGACGGTCATCAGCAGGATGTGATCGACGTGGACGCGGTTCGGAACCTGGTATTGCTGAATATCCTGCTGATACTGGGCTTTCATCTCGTCGTCAGAAACTTGCGTATTCTGGCGAATCTGGTTGACGTCGGCGAGGGCATAACGCACCACGCGCTTTTCAGGGACGAGATACTTGGCCTTGTTTTTCTCGTAAGCGGCCTTGATTTCCGCCTCATCCGGATTGATTTTCGCCGCTAGATCCTCGGGCTTGAGCAGCACGTAGTCGAGCTTTACCTTTTCATTTTTGTAGCGGAATTCGTCCTGGAGTTCGTCGGGGCCGACGCTGATGCCGTCGGTGACCAGCTTGCGGAATTTCTCCAGCAACAGTCCCTGACGAATTTGTTCTTCGAAGACAGGGACGGTCATTTGGAAGCGGCCCTGGACTTCGGCGGCGTAGCGGTCCATGCCGACGAAGGTGTCGCCGTTGTAGGCGGTGGGGAGAAACTGCCGGATGCGTTCGGCGCGCTCCTGATCGGAAACGTGGATGCCCAGGCGCTTGGCTTCGTACTCGATCTCTTTTTGAAAGACGAGCTGCTTTAGAATTTGCTGCGCGTAGAGGGACTCGAGTTGTTTGGGAACCTGGTTGCGCTGCTCGATCTCGGAGAGTTGCTGGCGAACATCGTCCATGCTGACCGATTCGTCGCCGACCTTAGCGACAGTGTCGGTCGAGGAGGCGGCATCGCCGGTGCCGGGCATGCTGGGGACGAGGTAGAGGAGCATACCGCCCGCCAATACCAGGACGACGGCGCCGAGAAGAATGCGCGAGAAAATTTGCTGCCGATTGTTGGATGATCCAGCCATTCCTTAAAGCTCCCCGGTCCGTGGTCAAACGTTACATTATAGAAGAAAGTAGTAAAGAGTGTAAGGGTTAGGTTGGAGACTGGATTGACGGGCAAACGGGCGGAGGAGTCTTGAACGAGACGCGGTGGCCGGGCGGAGCTAGCCCCGCCCCTACAACGGAATCGTCGCATCCAATTCTGATGGGAATGAGGGTTATGAGGATTACCGCTGGGATCGTGATGGCGGCGTGTGTGATCTGGATTGCGAACGGGTCATGGGAGTCACCGGTACGGGCGACGTCGGGCGGTGATAGGAGTGCGCCGGGCGCCCCGCCAACCTTTTATCGCGATGTTTTGCCGATCTTGCAGACACATTGCGAAAGCTGCCATCGGGCGGACGGGATTGCGCCGATGGCGTTTGGGACTTACGACGAGGCGCGGCCGTATGCCGCGGCGATGCGCAACGTGACGCAGAACAAATCGATGCCGCCGTGGTTTGCGGTGCCTGGGATCGGGCATTTTTCGAATGATCCGTCGCTGACGGCGGAGCAGATTGCGACTTTGGCGGCTTGGGCGGATGCGAAGGCGCCGGCGGGCGATGCGCGCGATGCGCCGCCGCCGGTGCATTGGGCGGAGAGCTGGACGATTCCGCAGCCGGATTTAGTGGTGAAGATGGCGACGGGCGTGGCGCTGCCCGCGGACGGGGATGTCGACTATACATACGAGATCGTGCCGACGCACTTTGCCGAGGATCGCTGGGTGCAGAGCGTGGAGGTGCTGCCGTCGCTGCGAGCGAACGTGCATCACGCGGTGGTCTATGTGCGGCCGCCGGGTTCGGATTGGTTGCGGCATGCGCCGGTCGGCGTGCCGTTCACTGCGGACACGTTGAGCGATCCGGAGGACCGGCGGGGGGCGCACTGGACCGATGCGGACGTGCTGCTGGTGTACGCGCCGGGGAGTTCTCCGGACGAGTGGCCTGCGACGATGGCGAAATTTGTTCCGGCGGGGTCGGACCTGGTTTTCCAGATGCATTACACGACGAATGGACACGCGGGGACGGATGCTACACGCGTGGGGATGATTTTCGCGAAGAAGCCACCGGCCCAGCGGGTGTTGACGCTGCAGCTTACGAACGATCACTTTGTGATTCCGCCAGGAGTGCCGGATTACCGGGTGGAGGCGCGTGGTACGCTGCCGAATGATGCGCTGTTGCTGAGTTTCTTTCCGCATATGCACCTGCGGGGAAAACGGTTTGAATACAACATCGTTCGAAGCGGGGAAAAAACTTCCGGGGCAGGCGGCCCGGTTGAGCCCGCGGTCGAGACTTTGCTGCGCGTCAATTATCACTTTCACTGGCAGATGAGCTACCGGTTGGCAGAGCCGCGATTGTTGAAGGCGGGGACGGAGTTACAAGCGATCGCGTGGTACGACAACTCGCGGAATAATCCGCATAATCCGGACCCGGATGTGGCGGTGCGTTGGGGCGACCAAACATACGACGAAATGATGGTGGGATTTTTTGACGCGGCGGTGGCGGCGGGATTGGATAAGAAGAGTTATTTTGTGAGGCACTGAAAGAGGAAGTAAGGAAGAAGACGGAGACTGAAATGGAGACTCGGACGGAATACGTGACGCTGAATGTGAGCGATGGGACGGAGATGCGGGGTTGGGCGGCACGGCCTGCGGCGGGTGGCGGGCGGCCGGGCTTGATCGTGTTTCAGGAGGCATTTGGGGTCAACGCGCATATTCGCGACGTTACGGAACGATTTGCGCGACAAGGTTATGTGGCAATTGCGCCGGAATTGTTTCACCGGACTGGGGCGGGATTCGAGGGGCGGTATGACGATTTTCCAGCCACGGCACCGCATTTGCGGGCGCTGAGGGACGTCGAGATGGAGGCGGACCAGCGAGCGGCTTACGATTGGTTGCGTAAGCATGTCGGGAAGGAAGCACTCATCGCCGCGGTGGGGTACTGCATGGGAGGCCGGGCGGCGTTTCTGGCGGGGCTTACGCTGCCGCTGGGCTGCGCGGTTTCTTATTATGGGGGCGGGATTGCGCCGAACCCGAGCAATTCGGGGTTGCTGGGGCGGGCGGCGGAAATGCGGTGTCCGGTACTGCTCTTCTGGGGCGGGAAGGACAAGCATATCCTGCCGGAGCACCGGCGAGCGGTGAACGACACGCTTACCGCGGAGGGGAAGAATTTCGTGGATGTGGAGATTTCTGACGGCGGCCATGGGTTTTTCTGCGATGCCCGGCCGAGTTTTAACCCGACGGCGGCGGCGCTGGCGTGGTCCTTAACCTTGGAGTTTCTGAAAACGTATTCGGGGGCAGACGGAAACTGAACTAGTAAGCCGTTGAAAGCGCGTGGCTTCCCTTCCCTTTCCGCTGGACGAGACCTGCCGCGTGGAAGCTGCCGCCCGTTGGCAAAACGCCCGCCTCGGAAAGCGGCCGCTACAACGTCAAATCACGGGCATTCCGATACAACTTGAGTACTAAAAGATGCTTTTGCGGGCGGCGTTGCGCACCTGCTATTTGCAGTTTGACTAACGCGCGCGCGGGCTCTTTGGACGGGCGCAAAACGCTGTGCTAGATTGCAAAATTGGCGCTATTGGTGCGCCGAAACTCGTGCCGACACAGACTCCAATCGAAACCAAGCGCCCTGCGGACCCGGCGGGCCACCAGAAGATCCACCGCGTGGAGGTGTATTGGACTGCGGTGACGTATAAAACCGTCGCGATCTACATCGTTCTGGCGGCGGCGGTGGTGTTTTCGGTGCTGTATATCGCGATTCCGAACTGGTACTCGGCGACGTTTCGCAAAATCAGCACGGCGATCGACAACAGCGACAACGAAAACATCGCCATCAATCAGACGCAGGCCAAGTTCGTGAACCTGGACGGCAAGGTGCTGGTGAAAAAGGTGGATTCGGTGCAGTGGGTGGAAGCGGACTTCCACACGACCCTGGATAAGGGCGACCTGGTACAGACCGGGCCGGAGGGCGTGGCACGCATCACCTTTGGTGACGGAACCTTTTACGTGGTGAAGTCGGACACGTTGATTACCGTGGAAGAAAACACGATGGCCAGCAACAAACCGACCAGCGTGGCGGTGCGCATCAACACCGGGTCGGTGGACCTGGCGACACCGGACTGGGCGTCACCGGACTCGAAGGCCACGGTGAGCGTGGAGGATTCCACGGCGCAACTGCATTCGAACAGCCGTGCGGCGGTGAAAGCCGATCCAGACAAGAAAGAGACGGAGATCGTGATGGCTCGCGGCAGCGCCGAAGTGCAGCGCGGACCGGAAAAAGTGGAACTGGCGCAATGGCAGAAGGCAACGTTGCCGGTGGGCGGACCGATCACCAAGTCGGACGTACTCGCGCCGCCGGACCTGGTCGAGCCTCTGAATCTGGCGCCGATTATTGGCGAGAACCCCAAGACGACGAACATTCACTTTGAATGGAAACCGGTGCAGGACGCGATTTCTTACACGCTGCGCATCAGCACGACTTCGATGTTCACCAAGTCGGTGAAAACCGCCACGGTGACGGGCACGAGCGCGGAAATCAGCGGTTTGGATGCGGGCGATTATTTTTGGGACGTGTCCGCGACGGACCAGAAGAAGCGGTCCAGCGAAGTGAGCGACGCGTACAAGTTCACGCTGGTGGCGCAGGGCAAGACGCAGGAAATGGCGCTGGAGATCGACAGCACGCAGCTGCACGGACGCGTGGCCGAGATCATTGGGCGCACGGAACCTGGTGCGGCGCTGATCGTCAACGGCCAGCCGGTGCCGAACATCGCGGCGGACGGCAATTTCCGGCACTTTACCGAGCCGCTGACGCCCGGCGAGCATACGATAGTGGTGATTGGACAGAATCGCCGGGGAGGCACGGCGACGAAGCAGGTGTCCATTGTGGTGCCGAAATAGCGCGGCTGCGGCTGCCGGCTTTCGGTGACGCCGATCTTGCGATTGGCGAAACGCCATTCGGTGAGAATGGCGTTCCCAGGTGAATTGACGGACGAAACGCGCGCACGCGCGGGTCGTGGCGTTCGGGAAGCAAAGTGGACCGCTTGGCGGTCACAATAAATTGCTTGCCGGACGGCGGAGAGAAGTTCTCCGCGGGGGGATCGAGGGATGAACAAGAACGGTTACAACCTGAGGTCGGTGTTCAGCTTGTTTTCTTCCGACCTGGCGATTGATTTGGGAACGGCGAACACGCTGGTGTTCTCGCACGGCAAAGGCATTGTGGTGAACGAACCTTCCATCGTGGCCATAAATAAAAACACCGGCGAAGTTGTTGCCGTGGGCCGGGAAGCGAAAGACATGCTGGGACGCACGCCGGGCAACGTGGTGGCCATCAAGCCGATGAAGGACGGCGTGATTGCGGATTTCAAAGTTACGGAGAAGATGCTGACGTACTTCATTCAGAAGGCGCACAACCGGCGGGTTTTGGTGCATCCACGCATTGTTATCGGAGTTCCGAGCGAGATTACGCCAGTGGAAAAGCGGGCGGTGCAAGACTCCGCGTATCGCGCGAGGGCGAGCGAAGTTTACCTGGTGGAACAGGCCATGGCGGCGGCCATCGGCGCGGGACTGCCGATCGAGGAACCTTCGGGGAACATGGTTGTCGACATCGGCGGCGGTACGACGGACATCGCGGTCATTTCCATGAGCGGTATCGTGTACTCGCGCTCCGTGCGGGTGGCGGGAAATGAGATGGACGAGGCCGTCATGCAGTATTTGAAGCGCAAGTACAACTTGCTGGTCGGCGAGCGCACCGCGGAACAGATCAAGATGGAGATTGGCTCGGCGTACCCGCTGGAGAAGCCGCTGACGATGGAAGTGAAGGGGCGGAACCTCATCGAAGGCGTGCCGCGCACGGTCACGATCGACGACAGCGAAATCCGCGAGTCCCTGGCGGAATGCGTGGCGACGATCTTGAATGCGATTCGCGTCGCGCTGGAACGGACGCCGCCGGAGCTTTCCGCGGACATCAGCGACCGCGGAATCGTGCTGACCGGCGGTGGAGCGCTCTTGAAGAACCTGGACAAGCGCATTCGCGAGGAGACCGGGTTGCCGGTGTCCATTGCCGACGATCCGCTGGCTTCCGTCGTGTTGGGCACGGGGAAGATGCTGAGCGACTTTAAATTGTTGCGGCAGGTTTGCATCGACTAGCGGCAGTTGGAGTTTCTGTCGCGATTTTTCTGTCGTGAGTTCTTTACGCGAGATTCGTTCGATCGGTGAAAGGCATTGCGAAGGAAAAGCGCACAGGTTGAAACCTGTGCCACTACTGGACGCTCATGGTTGCCATACCTTCTCGTCATAAATCGCTCGTGTTGCTTGCCGGAGTGATCGTGCTGCAGGTATTGCTGCTTGCGGTGCAAATCCGGCGAGATTCGCAGGGACGGCTGATTCGGGTGTGGACCGTCGGCGCGGTGACTCCATTTGAGCGCGCGGGGGCTACCGGGATCGGCGGGATCCGTGGGGCGTGGAATCATTATTTCGCGCTGCAAAACACTTCGCGTGAAAACGAACGATTGCGGCGTGAAAACGACACGCTGAAACTCGAAATCAACCAGTTGCAGAGTAAGGCGGCGGAGGCGGACCGGCTGGCTACGCTGCTGAGTTTCCGGCAGGCGCATCAATCGGTTGCGATGGTGGTCGCCAGAGTGATCGGCACGAGCGCCGACACGGCGAGCGAAACGATTTATCTGGACCGCGGGGAACGCGACAACATTCATCGCAACATGGGCGTGATTACGCCGGATGGAGTCGTCGGCAAAGTCATTGAGTCATACCGCGATACTTCGCAGGTGCTGTTGCTGACCGACAAGGACAGCGGAGTTGGCGCCATGCTGTCCGGTCCTCGGATACAGAGTCCGGTGGGCGGCGCGGGTGAGCCGCTGCTGGTGATGAAATATGTGGCGAACGACGATACGGTGAATGTCGGCGACCGCGTGGTTACCAGCGGTATGGATCGAATTTTTCCACGTGATCTTCCGGTCGGCACGGTGACACAGATCAAGCCGGGGAATCCGTTCAAACAAATCCTGCTGAAGCCCGCGGCGAATCTTGAGCGTCTGGAAGAAGTCATCGTGCTGCTGTCACTGCAGCCGCTCGACCTTAATAAGGATACTTCGGCCGCAGCCGCCGAGGTGACCAAGAAGACCGCGGCGGGCCAGGCGAAAACGGAAAAGCCATGAACGATACGTACGATCTGCGAATCGCTGAAGCACACATCGAGGTGCACAAGTTCCGAGGCGGAACGATTCTGGCCGCGACTATCCTGGCCGTCTTCCTGCAGACTTCCGTGCCGGTTTATTTCCCGAAATTTTCGGTGCTGGATTTGCCGCTGCTGCTTACCATTTATTTCGGGCTCAGCCGGCGGAATCCTTCGACCGGGTTGCTGCTTGGCATGGGGATTGGGCTTTTGCAGGACAGTTTGAGCGGACCGACCGTTCCCATCGGATTGAATGGTATTGCCAAAACGATTATCGGGTATCTCGCTTCGTCGATCGGAGCGAGGCTCGACACCGAGCATCCCATCGCGCGGTTTGCACTGACGATTCTGTTTTTCGGCGTGCATCAAGGGTTGATCGTACTGACAAGCCGCCTGTTGCTCGCGCAACCTGGTTCCTGGTTCACCATGCATCTGGCCATCGGGGCCGCCGTCAACGCCATTGTTGGCATTCCTTTGTTCATGCTGCTCGATCGTCTGCGGAAAAACTAACCGAAACCTGGGAAATCGCGACCATGGCGACCGTCTTTGATATTAGAGGGGACGGCCGGACTGGATGTGGTCTGGGCGCTTGGGGCGCAGCAGTGCTGCGCCCCTACAACGCTTCGGACCTTAGACAGGCACTTAGTGGGTCAACAGGAACTGCTTAAAGTCGTCGTAGCTGCTGGAGAGTGGTAGCGAGAGTTTTGGCCGCTGCAGATAGGCTGCGAGACGATCTGGAAGGGGCGGCGCGGTGCCAATCGCGCGCATTACAACCTCCGCGAATTTCGACGGGTGCGCCGTTGCCAAAACTAAACCCTGCGATGGCTCGGCATGTTCTCGCTTGTAGGCTTCCCATCCGAGCACGCCGACCGCGGTATGGGGATCGGCAATGTAGTTGAACCTGTCGTGCAGCGATTTCATCGCCGCCAGCGTTTCTTCGTCGGTCGCGCCGTGACCCCATATTTCGCGCTGCACGTATTCCAGGCGGTTGCGGCACAAATCCAGCAAACGCGGGAAATTATTCGGGCTGCCGACGTCCATGGCATTCGAAAGGGTTTGCGCGGCGGGGCGCGGGTGGAACTCGCCGCTGCGCAGGTATTCCGGCACGACATCGTTGGCGTTTGTGGAGGCGATGAATCGGGCCACTGGCAAGCCGATTCGCTTGGCGAAAATTCCCGCCGTCAGATTGCCGAAATTGCCGCTGGGCACCGAAACGATCAGCGGAACGGAGGCCACCGGGAGCTGCCGGTAGGCGGCGACGTGATAAAACATTTGCGGCAGGAGGCGGCCGATGTTGATGGAGTTGGCGGACGTGAGAAAGGCGCGTTTGTTCAGCTCGACGTCGGAGAAGGCTTGTTTCACCAGGCGCTGACAGTCGTCGAAGGTTCCGGCCACTTCGAGGGCGGTGATGTTTTCTCCCAGGGTGGTGAACTGCTTTTCCTGGGCTTCGCTGATGCGCTTCGAGGGATAGAGAATCACGACGCGGATTCCGGGCACGCCCAGGAATCCGTGGGCGACCGCACTGCCAGTGTCGCCCGAGGTGGCGACCAGCACGGTCAATGGCCGGGTCTCGCCGCGAACGAAATAGCCCATCAGGCGGGCCATGAAGCGCGCGCCGAAATCCTTGAACGCCAGCGTTGGCCCGTGAAAGAGCTCGAGAATGTGAAGACCCGGGGAGAGTGAAACCAGCTTTACCGGGAAATTGATAGCCTCGCTGACTACCTGCCACAGCACTTCTTCGGGGACTTCGGGGCCGGCGAATGGCTTTACCACGCGAAAGCAGACTTCGGTGAACGGAAGGGCGCGAAATTCTTCGAGTTCTTCGGGCGAACGCCGGGCAATTTCCACCGGCATGTACAGCCCACCATCGGGAGCGAGACCGCGCAGCACGGCGCCGCGCAGCGACGTGAGTGGAGCTTGTTTCGCTGTGCTTCGATACCTCATTCGAGAATTTTCATGGTGATTTTGTTTTCGGTTCGCGTGGCGGCGACCTTGGCGTTACAGTCCGTTGGCCCGGCCAGATTTTTTCTCGATCTGGGAGCGAATTCTGCCGAGGAACGCGTCCGCATCGCCGGACTTTTCAGACAGCGAGTGCAGATCGGCCACCGGCAGGGTGCAATGCGCCAGGGCTTCGTAGCTCTGCCGGCGCGCGGCCACCAGCGTCGGGTAGCACCTCGCCACGGTTTCGTGCGGCGATTCGCCGTTCTTCGGCTGAAAGGCGCCGCGCCACAATACCGGCTTGGGATCGGTGAGGTAGCGCTTGATCAGCAGTTGCTGCTCTTCCGCGGACGCCGCCAAGTAGACGATGATCATTTGGCGGCGCAACCTCATCAGCACGTTGTTCCCGGTGTAGATGACGCTGCCGGTGGTGTCGAGGACCAGCTCGCGGCTGGGGTTGCGCTCAAGTTCGGTCAACAGCTCATCGAGGGCCGCGATTTCCGCGGCCAGGTAGTCGGATTCCCGCTGGGCGTAGGTGGAGCTGTCGGGCCAGCCCATCCAGGCGGCGACACCGCTGGTTCCGGTATGGCCATCGGCGGCCAGATGGGGGCGCAGGCGCTCTTCAATCCGATCGTCGCAGGAAATGCTTTGGTGGCCGCTCGCGGCTAACCGCTTGGCCCAGAAGGTTTTGCCGGTGCCGGACATGCCGACGAGGGCGATTCGAATGGCTGGGGACAGTTGGCTGGGCATGATTCGAATGATAACGATAGCGCGGGGTCCGGCTTTGGGCAAGTTCTGGTGAAGGACGGACGCTTCCGTCCTTCCTTCCGGCTTGGAGAGATGAAGCACGGACGGACGCTTCCATCCCTCCTTCCGGCTTGGAGAGATGAAGCAAGGACGGACGCTTCCGTCCTTCCTTCATTTTTGTTTGGGTACCAGGAAACATTTTCGACCCCTAAGCGTCTTATGGGTAGGGGCTCAGAACAATTTATGGCGGACAAGAAAGAGCGGGCAGCGGAACTTTTGCAGGGAACACTGGACCTGCTGATTCTCAAGTCTTTAGAGCGCGGGGCCATGCATGGGTACGGCGTCGCGGAGTGGATTCATGAGAGTTCGCAGGATGTGCTGCGCGTGGAAGAGGGCGCGCTGTATCCGGCATTGCACCGGTTGGAGTTGCGCGGGTTGTTGTCGGCGCAGTGGGGCATATCGGACAACAACCGGCGGGCAAAATATTATGCGTTGACGGGCGCCGGGAGGAAACAGCTGGCGCAGGAGACCGAGTACTGGCGGCGGATGTCGGGTGCGATGGCGCGGGTTCTGCAGACGGCTTAGCGAGGAACGATGTTGCCGGAGTGGGTGAATCGAACATGGTTGCGACTGAAGGCGCTGACAAAGCGGGCGCAATTGGATCGCGACCTCGAGGATGAAGTGGCGTTTCATCTCGCGATGCGGGAGCGAAAAAATCGAGCGGACGGCGCGTATGCGGACGAGGCCCGCTGTGCGGCAAGGCGGCAATTCGGAAGCGCAACGTTAGTGAAGGAGGAGGCGCGGACGATGCGGACGTTTTACGGACTGGAGACATTTTCGAAAGATATCCGATATGGCCTCCGGATGTTGCGGAAGAATCCGGGATTTTCTGTAATCGCGATTCTAACGGTCGCGCTGGGGATCGGAGCGAGCACGGCGATCTTCAGCGTGGTGAACAGCGTGTTGCTGCGACCATTGCCGTACGAGCAGCCGGAGCGCCTGGTGCAGGTATGGGAGTCAAATCCGCAGCGCGGTGACGAACGAAATGTCGTGAATCCCATGAATTTTCTGGACTGGCGGGAACAGAACCAGACGTTCACGTCGATGGCAGCGGTGGTTGATGGCTCGACGACGCTGCGGATGGGCGGCGAGCCGCTGGAGGTTCCCGCGATTCTGGTATCACCGCAATTTTTTTCGATGTTAGGAGTAGCGCCGCTGCTGGGGCGCACCTTCACGGATGAGGACGGCATTCGCGGCCATGACCAAAGCGTGGTGCTGAGCTATGAATTCTGGCAGCAACAGTTTGGCGGAAGAGCCGACGTGGTGAACAGGCGTCTTCAGGTGGATGAAGAACCGGCAACGATCGTTGGGGTGATGCCGCGAGGATTCGCATTGCCCAACGTGAAAGGCAGCATGTGGCTGCCGTTCGTAATCGACCGGTCGGACCGATTTGCCCAGGAGGGACGCTACATGATGGTGGTAGCGCGATTGAAGCCGGGCGTGAGCCTATCGCAAGCACAACAAGACATGGAGCGCGTAGCGCAACGCACCGTAGAGGCCCGGCCAAATTTCAATACGGGGTGGACCGCGAAAGTATTGCCCATGCTCGCGGATGCGACGCGGGACGTGCGACAGCCGCTGCTGGTGCTGCTGTCGGCGGTGGGATTTGTACTACTGATCGCGTGCGCCAATGTGGCGAATCTGTTGTTGATGCGCGGCACGCGACGCGGACGCGAAATCGCAGTGCGGGCGGCGCTGGGTGCGGCTCGCGGCCGGCTGGTGCGGCAGCTTCTGGCAGAAAGCTTGCTGTTGGCGGCGGCAGGAACATTGGGCGGATTGGCGATTGCGCGATGGGGACTGAACGGGCTGCTAGCGTTGATTCCTGAAGCCGCGCCATTGCCGCGCATGCAGTCGATCCGCATGGACAGCGCGGTGTTTTTGTTCGCGCTGGGGCTGGCGTTTTGCACGACGGTGCTTTTTGGACTTTTGCCAGCGCTGCGGCTGTCTCGCGTGAACCTGCACGATACGTTGAAGCAAGGGACGTTGCGAGGCGGGGTCGGAGGCAATCGAGTATTGCGGCAAACGCTGGTGGTTGCCGAGATAGCGCTGGCCTTGGTGCTTTCGGTTGGCGCGGGGCTATTGCTGCGAAGTTTCTATCGATTGATTTCGGTCGATCTGGGATTCCAGCCGGAGCACGTCGTTTCCATGCACGTCTCGGTTTCGCCGGTGAAGCACCCCGATGGACCAGATCGGGCGCGTTACATCACGAGCCTGCTCGAAGCGGTGCGCCGGACGCCGGGCGTTCAAGCAGCGGGGACTACGCATTTCTTGCCATTGGAAGATCGCGTATCCGGCTCGTGTTTTGCGCTTGGGGCGGCGCTGCCGACTAATGACGCAGACGCGCCGGATTCGCAGTTCTTGATCATCACTCCGGGATATTTCGAAGCGATGGGCACGCCATTGCTCAGCGGGCGCGACTTCAGCGAACGCGACGCTTCCGGTGTGCCCAGTGCGGCGATTGTGAATGAGGCGTTCGTGAAGAGATTTCTGGGGGGCGGAGATGCAGTTGGGAAGCAACTGAGCGTTTGCTGGACGGTACCAAATCCGGTGCAGATTGTGGGCGTGGTCGCCAATGCGCGCCAGACGCGGCTAAAGGACGCGCCGGAACCGACAATTTTTCTTTCGAACATGCAGGCGCCGATGTATGGGGCGACTTTTGTGGTGCGCGCCGCTGGTGACCCCGGACAAATTGTGCGGTCTGTGGAGATGGCCATTCATCGGGTCGATCCGGAAGAGGCGATATCGGAAGTGCAGACGATGATGCACGTATTCTCTGATTCCGCGTCGGACGCGCGATTCCAGGTGGTGCTGTTGATGATCTTCGCGGGGATCGCGGTGGCACTGGCGATGATCGGGGTATATGGGGTGGTGTCGTACTCGGTGGGGCAACGAACCCAGGAGATTGGAATTCGCATGGCGATGGGCGCGGATGCGCGAGCGATCGCGCGCATGGTGCTGCGCGAGGCGATGCTGCTGGCGGGATTGGCGGTGGCGATCGGGTTGGCGGGTGCGCTGGCGCTGACGAGGGTGATGGAGTCCCTGCTGTATGAGACGAAGCCGACCGACGCGGTGACGTTGGTGGCGTCGTGCGTTGCGATTTTGCTGGTTGCGATTGGCGCAGCGATGCTGCCGGCGCGACGAGCTATGCGTGTCGATCCGATGGTGGCGTTGCATTACGAGTGAACCGTTCGACCGGCGGAGAACGAAATGCTCGAGCTACTTCACAGATTCCGGCAGCGCCTTCGAACGGCCGTGAAGCGCCGCCGGTTGAACCGCGACCTGGAGGACGAGGTTGCGTTTCATCTGGCGATGCGGGCGCAGGATAACCGGGCCGCTGGGTTGGACAGCGAGGAAGCGGGTTATAGGGCACGACGGCAGTTCGGTAATCCTACTGTGTTGAAGGAACGAACGCGCGAATTGTGGACCTTTGCTTCGCTGGAAACATTTTGGCAGGACTTGCGCTATGGCGCGCGGATGCTGCGAAAGAGTCCGGGGTTCGCGATTGTTGCGGTGTTGACGCTGGCACTGGGGATTGGCGCGAACACGGCGATCTTCAGCGTGGTAAAGGCGGTGCTGCTGAATTCGCTTCCCTATCGCGAGCCGGACCGACTGGTGACGCTGGCCGCGGGGGACGCGGAGAGTTCGAATCCGACGAAAGTTTCGTATGGCGAAGCGGAGGATTGGAAGACGCGCAGCCGGTCCTTTCAGCAGATTGCGTTATATAGAGGATGGACGCCTGCTTCAGCGCGTGATGGAGTGCCCGGAATTGTTTACGGGGTCCGGGTGACGCAGAATTTTTTTGACTTGCTGGGTGTTTCTCCGCGGCTCGGGCGTGGTTTTCTGCGTGAAGAAGACCGCCCCGACCGCTGGCATGTGGTTGTTCTCAGCTATCCATACTGGATCCGACAATTCGGTGGAAACGAAAACGTCGTCGGCCAGACGATGCTGCTGGACCAGATTCCCTTTGAGATCGTGGGGGTCTTACCTCAGAATTTTGAGCCGCTTTCGTTCACTGACGCGGGAGGCGAGCCGGAGGTATGGGCGCCGCTGGGGTACGACCTTTCCGCGGCGTATGCGTGCCGGACATGCCAGCATCTTGAGGCTGTCGCGCGGTTGCAGGACGGCGTCAGCGTGGGGCAGGCGCGGGCGGAGATGAAATCGATTGCGGCGCGGCTAGGGGGCGAATTCCCCAAAGAATATGCGCAAGATGCCACTGTATTGGTCCAGCCGCTGCGCGAGGCGTGGTACGGAAATGTGCAAACGACATTGTGGCTGCTGCTGGGCGCGACGGGAGTGGTGTTGTTGATCGCGTGCGCGAATGTTGCCAACCTGCTGCTCGCTCGGGCGGCGCAAAAAAAGCGCGAGGTGGCGGTGCGGTCGGCGCTGGGCGCGACGCGATCCCGAATTGTGCGGCAGCTTCTGACAGAGAGCATTTTGCTCAGCCTGGCTGGCGGCACGGCCGGGGTGCTCCTGGCAGTTTGGGGAACGGAATTGCTGGTGAAATGGGCGCCGGCGGAAATTCCGCGGCTGAGTGACATTCGAGTTGACCCGGGAATTTTGCTTTTTGCTTTGCTGGTCAGCACGGCCACGGGAATCGTGATGGGACTGGCGCCGGCGTTGCAGGCTTCGCGCGCGGATCATCGCGAAGCCATGCAGCGATCCTCACGCGGCGTGCTGGGAACGCACAGCCGATTCCGCAGCGTGCTGGTGTCGTCGGAAGTTTGTTTGGCGTTTGTGCTCACGGTTGCATCCGGGCTTTTGCTGAAGAGCTTTGTGCGGGCGTGGAACGTGGACCCCGGCTTCAATGTTCAGAATCTCTGCGAAGTGAATTTCCGCCTGATCGGCCCGAAATATCAGGACGACAAAGCCGTCGTGCGCGTACAGACGGAAGCACTGGAACGCATCCGGCAGATTCCTGGAGTCGAGGCGGTTGGACTTGTGAGTACGCCTCCATTGGCGGGAGGTTTCGGTAGTTTCGACCAAACTGGATTTGTGATTCAGGATCGCCGCATTCCCGATCCGCAGGTTCCTTCGGTGGACCGGTACGTGGTGAACTCCGACTACTTTCGCGCGATGGAAATCCCCTTGCTGCGTGGCCGGTTGTTCACGGAAGCGGATGCCGCGAGCGCGAGTCCCGTGGCGATCATCAGCGAAATGACGGCGCGGCAGATTTTTGCTCGCGAAGATGCTCTCGGCAAACGGATTCAACTGGGAGGACGGCACGACGAGCAGCCCTGGGCGGAGATCGTCGGCGTGGTGGGCGACATTCACCAGTACGGGCTGGATGCGCCGGTGACGCCGCAAGCGTACGTGCTCTATTCGCAGTCTCCGTTCAACTACGCGACGGTTCTTTGCGTGCGCAGCAGTGTTGGAGCGGCGGCGCTTACGCACGCGATCGAGGAGCAGCTGTGGGCCATCGACAAGAACACGCTGGTGTTTAACCCCTTCATGATGGAGCGGATTCTTTCCGATTCGCTGGCGCAGCGGCGATTTACCATGTCGCTGCTTTCGGGATTCGGGGCGCTGGCCCTGGTGCTCGCCTCGGTTGGAATTTATGGGGTGTTGTCGTGCACGGTGGCGCAGCGCACCAATGAAATTGGGATTCGTATGGCGCTGGGAGCAAGGGGCGTGGAAGTTGGCGGAATGATTGTGCGTGAGGCGCTGCTTATGACTTTGCTGGCGGTGGGCGCCGGCTGGGCTGGGGCGCTCGTTTTCACGCGAGCGTTGCGAAGTCTTCTCTTTGGGGTGACGCCTACGGACCTGGGAACTTTGGTGGCGGTTTCCTGCGCCGTCGTTTTTGTGGCGGCGATATCGGCGTTTCTTCCGGCGTGGCGGGCGACGCGGGTCGATCCGATGGTGGCTTTGCGGTGGGAGTGATTTGGCCAGGATGGAGAGGGCGAAGTGCTGAACGAAATTTGGCAACGCCTTAGGGCAGCCGCCAAAAGAAAGCAACTTGATCGCGATTTGAACGATGAAGTGGCTTTCCACTTGAAAATGCGCGAAGAAAAGAATCGCAGCGCGGGAATGGATGCTGCGGAAGCGCACTATGCGGCGCAGCGACAGTTCGGCAACACCACTCAGGTTAAGGAAAACAGCTTCAATCTGCGGAGATGGGTGTCGCTCGAGACGCTGTGGCAGGACGTGCGCTACGGCGCCAGGTCGTTGCGGAAGAGTCCGGGCTTTACCGCGGTGGCGCTGCTGACGCTGGCTTTGGGCATCGGTGCGCCGACGGCCATCTTCAGCGTGATCGATTCCGTCCTGCTGCAGCCGTTGCCGTTCACGGAACCAGATCAACTCGTGAGCATCTTCTCGACCAAGGAAGGCGTTCCGATAGGAGCACCTTCGCCGTTGGATGTCCGCGATTTCGCTCGGGGCAATCGCACGTTTGCGAACATGGTCGTTTACGATCACTGGCGCAAGAATGTAAATCTGGCGACTTCGTTTTCGGAGCCTGAGCAGAGAGTTGTTGGGTTGGTTCCTGCCGCTTACTTTCAGACGTTGGATATCCGGCCGGCGATGGGCCGGCTTTTTGCGGAAGAGGAGAATCAGTACGGCAAACATTACGTGGCGGCGATCAGCGCGCGGCTGTGGCGAAACCGGTTTGCGAGTGATCCGTCGATTCTTGGGCGGAAGATTCGGATTAATGACGAGTCGTACAGCATCGTCGCGGTGATGCCCGACGCAATTCCGGACTGGCTGGAGTCCAGGACGATCGATGTGTGGACTCCGTTCGCGCCAACCGGCAACGAGTGGTTCGAGTCCTCGCGTGGAGCGCGGGATAACACGGCGATTGGCCGATTGAAACCTAGAGTATCGATCGAACAGGCGCAGGCGGATCTCGCAACCATAGCAGCGGGTCTTGCGGCCGCTCACCCTATCGATCGAGGAGTAGGCGTGACCTTGAAGCCATTGGCAGACACGCGGATTGGCACGCTCCGGCCCGTCCTCTTCCTACTGATGGGAGCGGTCAGCCTGGTTCTACTGATTGCTTGCTCGAATCTGGCCAATTTGCTTTTGGCTCGCAATTCGGTGCGGCAACGAGAGCTCGCGGTGCGGGTGGCTTTGGGCGCCGGAAGAGCGGGCCTAGTCCGACAGTTGCTGGCGGAAACGCTGCTTCTCTCGTTGATTGGCGGCGCGGCTGGATTGCTTCTGGCGCGGCTTGGGCTTGTAGCCCTCACGAGAACGCACGTGAACGATCTGCCGCAACTTGCGGAGATTGGAATCCATTCGCGCGTTTTGTTATTCACGCTGCTCACGTCTCTATTCACGACTTTGCTTTTTGGCTTGGCACCGGCGCTGACCGGCACGCGGTTGAACCTTACGGATGCTTTGAAACAAGGAGGACGTTCCGGGTCGATGGGAGCGCGACGACTGCGGCTGCGCAATGTTTTGGTCGCGGCGGAGATGGCACTGTCTTTGATTTTGGTGGTGGGAGCGAGCTTGTTGATTCAAAGCATTATGCGACTGCAACGTCAGGAGCTGGGTGCGCGCGCGGACCATTTGTTGAAAGGACATTTCTACGTTCCGCCGGCACGATATCCGGACCAAGCCGCGATCACACGGTTCTGCGAACAGCTGGCCGAGAGAGTTCGCGCTTTACCGGGGGTGACTGCGGCGAGTGTGACCACGGTGTATCCGCCGGAGAGCGGCTGGACGCAGTTGATCGGCATTGCCGGGCGCCCTCAGCCGCGAATCGAAGATATTCCAACGTCGCAATTTGGCTTGGCGGATTTTGGTTTTCTTCGGACTTTGGGAATCCCGCTACTGCGTGGAAGAGATTTTTCGGAAACAGACACGGCGAACAGTTCCACAGTCGCGCTGATCACGGAAGAGTTCAAGCGCCGCTATTTTGCCGGGGAAGATCCCATCGGCCAGCAAGTTCACATTGGGCCGCCGGCGGGCGTGCTGGGAACGGTTCCGGGGAGCAACACCTGGGATTTCGCGGACGTCACGATCATCGGAGTGATCGGCGATTTCAAGAATGCGGGACTGGCTGAGCCGGCGAGGCCGGAAATCGTCGGGCTTTACGCGCAGCATCCGGCGGTAAATTACGGTTTCAAAGACATCGTGATTCGGACGGTAGCGGAGCCGCACTCGATCGAGCCCGCGGTGCGCAGCCAGATTCACGATCTCGACGCCGACATGGTGTTTGCCGAGGTGGAGACAATGGACGAGATGATCGCCGACGAGACCGGCGGCCAGCGCTTTATCACGATGCTACTGTCGCTGTTCACGGCGACAGGGCTGGCGCTCGCGGTAGTCGGGGTGTATGGCGTCGTGTCGTATCTGGTGGCGCAACGGCGACAGGAATTGGCGGTGCGCGTCGCGCTGGGAGCGCAGCCGGGAGACGTCTTGTGGCTGGTGCTGCGGCAGGGATTGCAGATGGCCGCGGCGGGTACCGCGTTGGGATTGCTGGGCGCCTGGGCTATGCGGCCCTTGATGGGACGATTTGTCTTTGGCATTTCGCCCGTGGATCCTGTGACGTTTGCGGCCGCAGCGGCTTTCCTGCTGGGCGTAGCGGCGGTCGCCGGCGCCATTCCCGGGTGTCGCGTGATGCGGATGGACCCGTCGCAAGCGCTTCGCCAGGACTGATTTCGCGTCTCGCGGGAGGCAATGATTCGTGGAGTGGAAGCATGTTGCGAAGAATGAGACAAATCTGGCTGCGCCTGAGGTCGCTGGCGCGGCCGAAGCAACTCGATCGCGACCTGGAAGATGAAATCGCGTTTCATCTGGCCATGCGAGAACGAAGGAATAGCGGCGCTAGGCTAGAAGCAAGCGCCGCGCGCTACGGAGCGCGACGGCACGCCAGGGCGCGGTTCTGGTGACCTTAGGGTTGTTAACCGGCTTGGCAGCAGCATTCGCCATCGGACGTTTGCTCGGCGACTTTCTGGTGGGCGTAACATCCAATGATCCGATCACCTACATCGGGGTGTCGGGGTTGCTGGCGGGGTCGCGCTGTTGGCGAGCTACGTGCCGGCTCGACGCGGAACTCGGGTGGACCCCATGGTCGCACTCCGGCACGAATAAGGCGCCGCGTAAGCGTCGCGACGAGGATCCCATCCAGGGTCGAAAGATGGGAGGGTGCCCGGAAGGAACCTGTCCCCGAGGACGGCTTGCGACACCTCGTTAGCAATGTTACGGTGAAAAGGACTACTCCCGCGAGGCGGGAGACACGTCAGAAGCGCATTTTTATGACGCGAGCAGGCTCCGAGTGAATCGGAGCGGGCTGAACAGCCCCGAACAGCGCGGCCCTGAGGGGCGGCGGATGGCAAGGCTCGCGCGGGGATTTCGTGTCGTACTCGCTCCGGAACGATAATCGATTGCCGCAAGCGCGGCTGGCAGTGGTCTCCTACGTCATCGTGGGCATGATCGGACTACTGCTGATCGGTTTCTGGAAGCTGCAAGTCATCGATTCCGACAAATACTCGCAATGGGCGGACCGGAACCGGATTCGCTCGATTCCGGTGATTGCTCCTCGCGGCCGCATGCTGGATCGCGACGGGCGTGTTCTCGTCGATAACTATCCTTCTTTCAGCGTTTTGCTGCTGCGCGACGATCCTGCGCTGGTTATGAAGGACCTCCCCCTGATCGCGGAGGGGCTGGGAGTACCGCTCAACGATCTGGCGGACCAGCTCGATAGCACGCGTGAGTTGCCGAAGTTTCAGCCTATCGTCATCAAGCCGGAAGCGACACCCGCGGACGTGGCCTTTATTGAGTCGCATAGGTCGGATATTCCCCTGCTTGAGATGCTGATGGTGCATCGCCGCCGGTATCTGCCCAACGGATTCATGGCGCACACCAGCGGGTACGTTGGTGAAGTCAGCGAAAAACAGATTGAAGACAGCAACAGCAAGCTGCGCCCGGGCGATTTCGTCGGGAAATCGGGACTGGAACGTCAATATAACGATATGTTGCAAGGCACGGACGGGATGCGCCGGGTCATCGTCAACAGCGTGGGCAAGGAAGTGGATCGCCTGCCGACGCAGGAAGCCATTCCCGGCAAACAGATCCAACTGACGATTGATTACGATCTGCAGCAAGTCGCGGAGCAATCGTTAGGTCCGCGTGATGGGGCCGTCGTGGCACTCGATCCGCGTACCGGTGAAGTGCTGGCTATGGTGAGTCACCCAGCGGCTGACCCAAACGATTTCGCCGTCCGGATTTCGGGTAAAGAGTGGAAAGACCTGAACGACGATCCGGACAAGCCGATGTTGAATCGAGCGATCCAGGCGCAGCTTGCGCCGGGGTCGGTATTTAAGATCATCATGGCTACGGCGATGCTTGAGGATAAGGTTCCGCCAGAAAGCTTCACAGCATTCTGCCCTGGATACGCAACATTTTATGGGCGTCAATTCAAATGCTGGGTGTACGGCAAGAGCTCGCACGGCACGGTGGACCTGCACACCGCCATCACGAAGTCGTGCGACATTTTCTTCTACAACGTGGGTATGCGTCTGGGCATCGATCGCATCTCGTACTACGCCAGCCACCTAGGCTTGGGGCGCCGCACGGGCATCGATCTTCCTTCGGAGGAACCTGGACTGGTTCCTAGCGAGGAATGGGCGCAGCGTGTGTACCACCGCAAGTGGTACGCCGGCGAAACGATCTCGGTGGCCATCGGGCAAGGCGCGGTGACCGCGACGCCGCTGCAGTTGGCCAAGGTGATCGGCGGAATTGCTATGGGAGGCATCTATAAACAGCCGCATCTGCTGAAGGATGCGCAGAATGTCGGCGAAGAACGCTTCCAAATCTCCGAGTCTACGGTCGAGAAAGTGACTGACGGGATGTATGGCGTCGTGAACGAAGCGGGCGGTACGGCGAGTGCTCTAAAACTGACGGGCATCGAATTCTCGGGGAAGAGCGGCACCGCACAGATCATTGGCTACGATCTGCGCAGCCGTCTGGGGAAAGTCAAGGAATTCAAAGACAACTCCTGGTTCGTGGGCTACGCTCCTCGCCGCACGCCGGAAATTGTTGTTTCGGTGCTGGTGCAAGCAGGCGGACATGGCAGCGAGGCGGCTGGTCCGGTGGTGCGGGATGTCATCAAGGCTTATTACGATAAGAAGGCGAAGAAATTCGATGGGCAGGTCACGGCCGACGGCAAAGGGTATGACCCTGGCAAGACCGCTCCGCCGGCAACGGCCCTTCAGCCGGTCCTGAAGCAGCAAACGCAGCCCGACGCCGTTCCTGTTAGAGCCCGCGCCGAGGTGAATCCGCGTTGATGGCGGCCGCTGGAACAAATTTGGTCTGACGAGAGAGCATGAAAGACGCACCTGGAACACGTGACTACGACTGGTGGCTGATCGCCATCCTGCTGGCGATTTGCACGCTGGGCGTGATTGAGATTTATTCGGCCACGCAGGGCAGTAGCCTGGCCGGCATGCACACGAAGCAGATCCGCTGGCTGGCCCTCGGCTTCATTTTGATGTTCGTGCTATCGAGACTGGACTACCACTTGATCCTCGATCAAGCCTGGATTCTCTACCTGGTCGGAGTGGTGGCGCTGGTTGCCGTCCTGATCTTCGGCCACACCCGCTTCGGGGCCAAACGGTGGCTCCCCCTGATCGGTGAATTGTTTCAGGTGTCGGAATTGGTAAAGTTGATTATAATAATCTGGCTGGCGCGCTTCTTCGCTGAAGTGCGCACCGACGAGCTTTCCCTGCGTGATTTGATCAAAGCAGGACTCTTGGTGGCTTTGCCGCTCGGGCTGATTCTGAAGCAACCCGATCTGGGCACCGCGTTAGTGCTCATGCCCCTGTTGGTGGTTGGCGCTTTTCTCGGGGGCTTGCAGTGGCAGCACGCAGCGGTGATTACACTAGCTGGAGCTTTGTTGGTAGGAAGCGTTTTCTATCCACCGGTGAGCAAGCATATACTGAAGCCGTACCAGAGAGAGAGAATCACTTCCTTCCTACACCCGGAAGAGGACGCGAAAGGCTCGGGCTATCAGTTGTTGCAATCGAAGATAGCGGTGGGCTCCGGCGGCTTCTGGGGCAAAGGTTTTCGCAACGGCACGCAAAATCAACTGGGCTACATCCCCGTCCGGTACTCGGATTTTATCATGTCGGCTTGGGCTGAAGAGCAGGGATTCAAGGGCGTGCTGATTGCCTTGGGTTTGTACATGGCGTTGTTGCTGCGACTCGTGCAGAATGCCCAACGCGCGAAAGATCGCGCGGGAATGTTTCTGGTCATGGGCGTAGCCGCGGCGCTAGGTTTCCATGTTTTAGTAAATGTGGCTATGGTGATTGGCGCTATGCCGGTCACCGGCATCCCGTTGCCGCTAATGAGCTACGGGGGTTCAGCCACATTGTTTGTTTTTCTGGCGATTGGTCTGGTGATGAATGTCCGGATTCGCCGGTTCGTCAACTGAGCGATTCGCCAGCGCCGAGCGCGCCGCCTGAATTTGGTGAAGGCCGCGCCGGTTTTGAAATTAGGAAAATTAGAGTGAGGACAGCATCGTCCGCCGTTTGCCCCTCCCGGCAACGGACCGGCCTCGTAAGCAAGAGGAAGTGCAGCGTCAGTACTGACCCCGGCGTGTCCGGGATCCACCCCTCCGGCTTCGTACGCACCGGCATCATCTCCCAAAAGGTGTCGCCCACGTATCCCCGCAGCATGCGGGGCAGGCTATTGGTCCGGACCCCCGCAGAGCACAAGCTCGCGGCGATGCTATCCGGTGGCTCCGCCCTAATCGGCGCCACGCAGTGCGATGTACCTGGCTTGCCCGCCACAAGGTGCGGCCTGTCCGGGACCACGCAGAAAGGCGGCACCGGCTTGGCCGGCGCCGCACATAACGAGGAGTTTTCATGTCGAAAGAATTGGTTATCTCCGCGGCCTCCCACGAACGGCGGGTCGCGATTTTGGAAGAAGGTCAGTTAGTCGAAATTTACATCGAGCGCGAAAAAGAGTTCGCGCTGGTCGGTAGTATTTATAAGGGCCGGGTCACGCGGGTGCTTCCGGGCATGCAGTCTGCCTTCGTGGATATCGGGCTCGACGGCGACGCCTTTCTGTACGTCAGCGACGTTTTCGAGAATCTGGAAGATTACGATCACGGTCACGGGCATGCGGAGCCGCACGCCGCGGCCTCGGCGCAAATTTCCGTGACGGTGCACACGGAAGCCCTGCCGGGCGAGACGATCGGCCAGGGCGAGGTGCACGGAATGGAGCACGGCGACGACGCGGCTCATCACGAGCTTGCCGAGGCCGAAACCCTTCACGACTCGCATCGTGAAAATGAACATCATGAGCATGAGCATGAGCACGTCGATCATGCGGAGCATGAGCACGTCGATCATGCGGAGCATGTCCACGAGGAACACGCTGCCATCGAAGAACATCACGACGCCGATGCCTCCACGCATTCGGACGTGCACGCGGAACCCGAAGAGCGCCAACCGGAATCGAACGCCTCGGCGCCTCAGAATTTCAGCCATCTTTACAATCCCACGCAGAAGTATCCACCGCGCTCCGATCGTGGCGCTCCCCCAAGGAATGACCGTGGCGGGCAAAACTTTGGTCGCGGGGACCAAAGTGGCGAGCGGGGCGGCGATCGTGGTGGAGACCGGGGTCGCGGCCGGTTCGGCCGTCGCGGCGGACGCCGTCGCGGTGGACGCCCCTCAGGACCAGGAGGCCCAACTGGAGGGCGAAATTTGCCGCCGTCGAAATACGCCTCGCCTCAAGGTGGAGACCAGCAACGTACCGGTGATTCCCGCGGGAGCTACGATCCGCGCGGCCAGCAGCCGCGCGGATTCGAACCTCGGGGTCAACAGCCGCGCGGCTTTGACAATCGCCGCCCGGAAACCGGCTCCCGTCCAGTCGGACCGGTGGAAACCAACGCGGAAGACGAGATCATTTTGCCGGGCGAGTCGCTCGCGAAGTATCGCAATAAGCCCGTTGCAGCCGCCGCTCCCGTCGTAGAGCCCGAGCTGCACGCACCGCAGCCCGAAATCGAAGAGCCAATGCCGCGCGCAGCCACAACTCAACCCACTGGTCTGCCTGTGGGCTCGAATGCTCCCCGGCGCTCGTCAGGCGGCCTTCCGCGCTGGCTGCTCGCCGAAACCGGCACGGAGGCTGAGAGCGGCTCTGCTGAAGCGTCCAGCCCAACAGCCGAAAACTCCGCCAGCCCGGCCGAAGAGGCCGCCGAAGCGCGAGACGCCGAGCGTATTCGCGTGGAAAACTCCCTCAGCGAAGAGGACGTCGCCGCCCTCTCGTCGAGTCTCGTCGAGGCTAAACAGGAAGAAACACAAGCGAAGGCTGCAGCCGACACGGTTGTGGGCGGGGCGGTTTTCGACGATGAAGAAGCCGAAGAAGAGGAAGAGACGGCGGAACAAGCGTCCCAAGTAACGGAAGAAGAAACGGAAGAAAACGAAGAAGTCCAGCTCGCAGAACTCGCGGAAGAGGCCGAAATTTCCGAAGAATCCACAGAGGAAGAGACAACCAGCGAGCGCGAACAATTGACTCCGCAAGAGCGTGCCGATGCCGAAGCCGACGCGGCTCATGACGACGCGGAACACGACGCCGGCCGCGGCGAGCATGCGGAGAGCGACATCCACGAACACGAACACACCGAACACGAAGCTATCCATGCGGCGCCGGGCGAACACACCGCGCAGCCGATCGGCGTCGAGGAGGACGTCATTCTTCTTCCCGGAGAAACGCGCTCGCCCCGCAGCGCCAACGCTCCCCGTGAAGATTTCCCTCCGCGCGATTCCGCCCGCATCGGCGGCAACCCGCGATCGCGTTTCCAGCGCCCCTTCCGGAGCGGTGGACGCGACCGGGGCCGCGACAATCGCAGCGGTGGCGGTGATCGTGGTGGACGCCCCGGCGGTCCTCGCGGCGGACGCCCAAGTGGACGATTTGAACGCCGCCCCAGCGGTCCCGGCGGCCCGCGGCACGACCGCGGTTATCAAGGCGGACGTTCCGGCCCACCGCGCCGCCCGCAACTCATTTCCGAAATGCTCAAGGCCGGTCAGGACGTCGTCATCCAGATCGCGAAAGAGCCGCTCGGCAAAAAGGGCGCCCGTATCACCAGTCACGTCGCTCTGCCGGGCCGGTTCCTCGTGTACATGCCGACGGTTCATCACACCGGCGTGTCGCGCAAAATTATTTCCGCCGAGAATCGCTCGCGGCTGCGACGTCTGGTCAGCGAGGCCGGCAATGCTTATCCCGGCGGATTTATCGTTCGAACGGCTGCAGGCGAAGCAACCGACGATGAGATCCGCGCGGATATCGACTTCCTCGGCAAGACCTGGAACGAAATCAAGGAGCGCAGCGAACAGCGCAAAGCCCCCGCGCTGCTGCACCGCGATCTGGATCTCGTCGAGCGCATGCTCCGCGATTACGTCTCCGATGATTTCAGCGCCATCTGGATCGACAACGAGGAGGAATACGGCAAGGTCGTCGAGTTCGTGAGCCGCTTCCAGCCCAAGCTCGTGAACCGCGTCAAGCTCTACACCAAGGAAACGCCAATCTTTGAAGAGTTCGGCATCCAGCACGAGCTAGACAAAGCGTTGCGGGCCAAGGTCTGGTTGAAGTCGGGTGGCTACATCGTCATCAACCACACCGAAGCGCTGGTAGCCATCGACGTCAACACCGGTAAGTTCGTAGGCAAAGGTTCCACGCGGCTCGAAGACACCATCGTCAAGACCAACATTGAAGCGGTGAAGGAAATCGTCCGGCAGATCCGCTTGCGCGATCTCGGTGGCATCATCGTGGTCGACTTTATTGACATGGAAGAGCGCCGCAACCGGGAGAAAGTTTTGTCGGCGCTGCAGCAGGCCCTCGAGCAGGACAAGGCGCCTTCGAAAGCGCTCTCGTTCAACGAGTTTGGCCTGGTGTGCATCACCCGCAAACGGACCAAGCAAGCTCTTGAGCGCGTTCTCTGCCAGCCTTGCCCTTATTGCACCGGCTCCGGCATGGTCAAATCCAGCCCAACGCTCTGCTACGAAATCCAGGCCGAAGCGCGAAAGATGGCCGCGGCGGACCACGAGAGCCCGAACCTCACACTGCGCGTCCACCCGGAAATCGCCAAAGCGCTAAAGACGCGCGAGTCCATGCTGATCGACGAACTGGAGCAGACGACGCACAAACATGTGATCATCCAATCCGACGCCACGCTGCACTGGGAGCAGTACGACATCTACTAGTTGACTCTGCTGTGGCGGGGACGACGCCGTCTGCCTTTTGAAGAAACGCTCGGGTCTAAGGCCCGGGCGTTTCTTTTTATACAAAATCGAACGGGTGTTTCGCACCGAATATCGGGCAATTCATTTAGTTAGTTGCTCGATGGGGCGATTGATAGCACAGCGAGACCGGGGCAGGAATGAGAGAGCGAGCTAGCTCTCCGCAGGATCGGGGGATTTCGGGGTACGCGGCTCGGGTTCAGCATCGCGCGGGGCCTCAATTTTCAGCTCCGTGCAAGCCCGGTGGATAAGGCCGTCTAAATCATCATATTTCGAAAAAACTCCGTGTATTCCAGATTGAAACGCCGCCAGTTCCAACTCTCGATTCTTGTACGCGGTGAGTAGAAACAAGATCGCGTCCGGCACGATGAACCGGAGCGCTCCCGCGGCTTCCAAGCCGTTCATTTCCGGCATCGCCAAGTCCAGGATCACGAGAGCAGGAGACAGTTGCTCTGCTTTCGAGATGGCCTCGGCACCATCGGCCGCTTCTCCGCACACCGTGAACTCGGGCCGCGATTGAAAGAGACGCCGAAGCTCTCTTCGTACTGCTTCATGATCGTCCACGATCAGTACGGATTTGGGCACGGATCACTCCTAAAAAAGCCGCCCGCTAATCATATCTCTTGCGCCTGTATTCTTAAATGCTCGACCAGAGAAAAGGTTTGCGGCATCGGGTTCGGTCCGGGTGGGCCACGCACTGGAGGTTGTAACTGTGACCGTTGAGAATCGCCAGAACCGCAGGTGCGAGATCGACGGCACGGACGCAGCGGAAGCTGATTCGATCAAAGAGACGGGCTACCAACAAATCGTTCGGCCTTGATGGCTTCGATCACCTTACTCACTAAAGTATCGCGCGTGAAAGGCTTTTGCAGGAAGAAGCCGTCCTCCAAGAATTCGCCGCTCCCTGTCTTGTACTCAAGATACCCTGACATGTAGACAATTCTGATATCAGAACGGAGCGCCTTGAGCCGCTTTGCGAGCTCCGGACCACGCATGTTGGGCATCACGACATCTGTGACGAGAACGTGAATCCGCTCGCTCGAACGCTCGACCATCGCGAGCGCTTCCTTGCCGTCTCTGGCGGTAAGTACTTTGCAGCCAGTCGATTTCATAAATAAGGCTGCCAACTCGCGAACCCCGTCTTCATCCTCAACGATCAGTACGGTCTCGGATCGATGGGCGGAGGGAATACTAGTTCCCCGCGAGCCGCCATCACTGGCGGCCTCGTGCACGATGGGCAGGTAGACTTCGAATCGCGCGCCCTTTCCCGGCTCCGACTCTACCCAAATACAACCGCCGCTCTGCTTCACGACGCCGTATACGGTAGCCAGACCCAAACCAGTTCCCTTGCCTTGTTCCTTGGTGGTAAAGAACGGTTCAAAGATACGGTCCCTCGTAGCGGAGTCCATTCCCTGACCGGTATCACTAACCGCCACCCGGACGTACTCGCCAGGCAACATGGGAGATCGCGCTTGTGCGAGTGCTTCGTCGACTACCACATTACAGGTTTCGATACTTAATTTGCCACCTTCGGGCATTGCGTCGCAGGCGTTTACCGTCAAATTCATGATGACCTGTTCGACCTGCCCAGGGTCGGCTTTCACACGCCCCAGCGAGTCGCCGGGGTGAAAAGCGAACTCGATATCTTCGCGGATTAAGCGTCTGAGTAAGCTCGACATTTCCAAGATGAGTGCATTCAGATCCAACACCTTCGGCTGCAGCACCTGCATGCGGCAGAAAGCGAGCAACTGACCCGTCAGGGAGACAGCGCGGTCGGCTGCCTTGTCGATCTGGCTAGCGCTGCGATGGTTGGGATCGACGGGTTGCAGCCGGTCGACCAACAGATTGCAGTGTCCCTTGATGACCGTCAGAAGATTATTGAAGTCGTGGGCTACGCCACCTGCCAAGCGTCCCATAGCTTCCATCTTCTGGGCCTGGAGGAGTTGATCTTCAAGTTTCAGCCGCTGCAATTCGTTTCTCTTCAGGGTGCCCCGCATGCGGTCAAAGGCGCGGGTGACCTGTGCAACTTCATCCCCGCCAACGGCGGCCAGAGGATACGCGAAATCGCCCTGTTCGAGCGCGCGGGCTCCTTCCACAAGAAAGGCCAATGGCCGCGTGAATTTATCGGAGATGGCGAACGCCAGAACTCCTCCAGAAAGGACCGCCACCAGGCCCAGTCCAATAAGAAGGTGGTTGAGCTTCTGCAAGGACGCCAAGGCCTCAGAATAAGACTTGAGAACGGTGAGGCTTACCGCGGGCTGAGTGTCTGAGGTCAGCTCGACCGAACTCGCCAGAAAACGCTCGCCATTGATCTGGAGCTGTTCCTGCGAAGTTCTGTCCTGGAGCTGGCGAGCAAGTTCCTGCTCTTGAACTGAAGAGAGCGTGCTCGCTACGATTTCCCGGCCATAACGAAAAACCATCTGGCTCGATGAAATTGACTTGAGGCCGCTGGCCGAAGGATCGATGCCACGGCCGACAATGACCGTGCCGAGCAGCGTGCCTTTCGATGGGGCGCCATCGTAAAATGGCTCCAAAACGACTTGATAGAGGCGCTTGCCGCTGTACCACCAGCCTGCGGTACTTCCACCCTTGAGAGAGTTTTGAAGCAAGTCTTCCGCAGTGGCCACCGGGAACTCAAACGTAGTCGTGTGCAGCGCAACAACTTTTCCCTTTCCGTCCGCAAGCACAAATAGATCGCAGTCATCCGACTGCCAAGGGTCTTCGCTCACATCTTTGATCGTCGTCGCGTCGCCATTCCTCATAAAGGCGAGTGTTGCGAGCAGATCCGCCTTGCGGTTTAGTGCAACCTGATGCTGATGCTGGAGAACCTGGAAAGTCAAAATGGCATTGGTTGAGTCCGCTTGAATCTCCCGCTGCACGCGTTCCTGTGCGTTCTGGCGCACCACGAGTAACGTCGCACAGGTGAGCGAACCGGTAATCAATACCAGCGACAGCAGGAATTTGGTGCGTAGTCGCAAACGGCTCCCGCTCCCAGGAGCGTGGGGCGCATTTAACCCCAGCATCCTAAAGGCGTTAGGTCCAGTCAGGTTCAGAGGGAAAACTACCATCTGACAGCATCGTCGGAAATGGACCTAGAGTACTGATCTGCTAGAACTGTGCTAGAAGAGCACCCCATTGGCGTTCAGAAATGGTCTATTTCTGGTGTGGATTCAGCTGTTCCCGGGCGATTCTTGCGCTTACTCGATATCTTCAGACTCGTCGTCTTCCAGCGAAGTGGAATCCTAGCCACTCGATTCGAGGTGACTTTCTTGTTGCTTGTCGCAGGCGCAAAGCGGCCAGCCAATCTGGCCAAGCACCCCCTCGGGCATTTCCGTTCGCGGCGCAAGTGGGTCTGCGCGTCACACTGAGCGCCCCCGACGGAGAGTACGGTCATCAGCCGGGAGGAACCACTTGCAGCGAGAGGCCGTTCCAGCGTAGAGTAGCTGGATGTCGATGAGTTTCCTTCAGCACCAGTTCTGTACCTGTGCGTGTTGTACGTGTTGTCCACAGGTGTGCTCTGGCGCCAGGGGGCTCATAGTCTAGAAATCTCGCTCTAGTCGAGTCGCAGTTAACCCCACCGCCAGAATCGCTGGCCGGTGGGATTTTTGTTTTTAGGCGCGCTTTTTCGCTAACCAAAGGAAGCAATGTCTCGGATCACGCCGAATTTATTAGACGCCGTTCGAACTCGCGGAGCGGTGCGAGAGCGCAAACAGCGCTCTCTGCCGGCTCGCGACGGCCTGAATCACCTCCAGGCTTTGGAGGCGGAGAGTATCTACATTCTCCGTGAGGCGGTCGCCGAGTTTTCCCATCCGGCGATGCTCTACTCCATCGGAAAAGACTCGTCGGTGATGCTTCGGCTGGCGCAGAAAGCCTTCTTTCCCGGCAAGATTCCGTTTCCCCTGCTGCACATCGACACGAGCTACAAGTTCCCCGAAATGATCGAGTTTCGAGATTCCTATACGAAGGAGATCGGTGCGCAGCTGATCGTGCACAGAAACGAAGAAGCCTTGGAACGCGGCGCGAACCCATTTTCGCTGGGTACGCAGAAGTGCTGCGGGTTGCTGAAAACGAAAAGCCTATTGGATGCCTTGGCACAGGGTGGATTTAACGCGGCATTCGGCGGCGCACGACGCGACGAAGAAAAATCGCGCGCCAAGGAAAGAATCTACTCATTCCGTGATTCGCATGGCCAGTGGGATCCTAAGAACCAGCGCCCAGAACTCTGGAATCTGTTCAATGCGCGCATCGACAAAACGGAGAGCATTCGCGTGTTTCCTCTCTCCAATTGGACCGAACTCGACATCTGGCTCTACATCCTCGCCGAAAATATTCCCATCGTGCCGCTGTATTACGCTCGCGAGCGCGAAACCGTGGTCCGCAACGGCTCCCTGGTCCTGATCCACGACAAGGAAAAGCTACTGCCCGGCGAGGAATCGAAACTCGTGAAGTGCCGGATGCGATCCCTGGGCTGCGTGCCTTGTACCGGGGCGCTTCGGTCGGAAGCCGACACGCTACCCAAAATTGTCGAGGAGATGATCTCGTTCCGCCGCTCCGAGCGGGAAAACCGCGCCATCGACCACGATGAAGAAGGCTCCATGGAGCTGAAAAAACGGGAGGGCTATTTCTGATGCTGGCCGCTCCGTTGCTCAGCGAGGAGTTTGACCTTTTTCTTCAGCAGGAACGTGCGAAGGAACTGCTGCGCTTTACCACCGCAGGCAGCGTGGATGACGGCAAGTCTACGCTGATCGGCAGGCTGCTGCACGACGCCAAAGGCGTTTACGAAGATCAGCTCGCATCCGTGAAAAAGAGTGGCATCAATCGCTCGAGCGGACCGGTCGACTTCTCGCTGTTGACCGACGGTTTGCGCGCCGAGCGCGAACAAGGCATCACTATCGACGTTGCTTACCGCTATTTCGCGACAGCGCGAAGGAAATTCATCATCGCGGATACGCCGGGGCACGAGCAGTACACGCGCAATATGGCCACCGGTGCTTCCACGGCGAATCTTGCCGTGATCCTTGTGGACGGAACGAAGGGCCTGCTGCCGCAAACGCGCCGCCATTCGTATATCGCTTCCCTGCTGGGAATTCCCAATGTGATCGCGGCCATCAACAAGATGGACCTGGTGGGTTATCGCGAAGAGGTTTATTTGCGTCTGCAAGCCGATTTTCTCGCGCTTGCCGCGCAATTGAACATTCCCGCAGCGCAGTGCGTGCCTGTCAGCGCGCTCGAGGGTGACAACATCGTCGCGCGGAGCCGCAAGATGCCGTGGTATTGCGGACCGACGCTTCTTGAGCATCTTGAATCGGTGCCGATCCTGCCACCTTCGAGCACCGACGCGATTCGATTCCCCGTGCAGTATGTCATTCGCCCGGATTCCACATTTCGTGGCTTCGCAGGACAAGTCGCCGGGCGTGCGATCCGCCGCGGCGATTCCATCATGGCGCTGCCATCTCGGCAAACCACGCGCGTCCGTTCCATTGTCACCTATGACGGGAAGCTCGATAAGGCCGTGGCATCGCAATCGGTGACTCTGGAACTCGAAGATGAAATTGACGTTAGCCGCGGCGACATGCTCGTGTCTCCCGATGCCCGTCCTTCAGTTTCCCGGTCCTTCAGCGCCATGGTCGTGTGGCTATACGAACAGCCGCTCGAACTCAACCGCACTTACCTTGCGAAACACACCACCCGGCAAGTGAAGGCACAGGTCACGCGGATTCAGAATCGCGTTGATGTAAACACGCTGATCCACCTGCCCGCGCAAGAACTGGAGATGAATGGCATAGCTCTCGTCGACGTGGAAACCAGCAGCCCGCTGTTCTTCGATTCCTACGAGCGTAGCCGCGTAACCGGCAGCTTCATCCTGGTGGACCCACTGTCCAATGCCACGGTCGCCGCAGCAATGATTTGCGAGGATCTGTCGGAGCTGCGCACGGCGCGAATCGCTCGAGAACAGGAACGCGGAATACGCCAGGAAGCAATCGCTCCTCAAGAACGATTCGAGCGCAATGGTCACCGGCCCGCAATCTTCGCGATTTCCTATCGTGATTCCGCCGTTGAATCCGTGGAACGCGCGCTATTCGACAGGGGTTTCCAGACGATCACGTTGGACGGTGATCGAATTCCCTCCGCGGCCGTTAGCTTCGCCCTGACCCCGCTATTCTCAACCGGATTCATGGTCATTTTTGCGGCTGACAAAATACAGCGAGAAACGCGACGCGCTATCGAAACAATTGCCGGAGATTCGTTTTTTGACCTCGTGACCGCGACCCAACGCCTCACCCGCGACGAGGTGGCAACAGAAATCATTTTGCGCGCGGAATCGCTGCGGATCAGATCCACTTCGGGAGAGGCTGACTAAGATGTGCGCCGCGCTATTTACCGAAGCTACGGAAAAACAGGATGCCAAAGCCCTCGTGAACACCCTCTTGGACGAGCGTGGGGCGGCGCCGGTGTGCCTCACTTGCAGCTTTCAGGCCGAAGACATCATCGTCCTTCATCTTCTGCGTGAACGGTTGCCACATCTTCCGGTTTTATTCCTCGAGACTGGCTATCACTTTTCCGAGACCTATCAATTCCGGGATCGCATCACGGCCGAATGGCGACTCAACCTGGTCAACGTGGTGCCCAAAGAAACAGTTCAGCAGCAGGAATCCAAACTAGGAATTCTTTATCGGGAAGATCCAGCCAAGTGCTGCCAACTCCGCAAGGTCGACCCTCTGATGGCGTCGCTCGAACCGTTCGAAATTTGGTTCACGGGTTTGCGCCGCGAACAATCTCCTACCCGGCGGAACCTCAAGAAAGTTGAACACCATCGCTTGCCGAGCGGCAAGACCCTGTTGAAGGTCAGCCCTCTTGCAGACTGGACATGGGCGCAGGTCTGGGAATACACGGGAAAGCACGGACTGAGCTACCTCCCGCAGTATGACCAAGGATATGCCAGCATCGGCTGCGAGCCATGCACCGCGATTCCGGCGGATCCGGCCAATCTCCGGTCGGGCCGGTGGAGCGGCAAGAAACTTGAGTGCGGAATTCATACTTTTTCGGAGAAAACCGAGTGATCCATTTCTTACTGGGTTTTCTGATTGCGCTGGCCGTGGGACTCACCGGTATCGGCGGCGGGAGTTTCACCGTTCCCGCGCTCTTGCTGATCGTTGGTCTTCCGGCGGGAGAAGCGGTCGGAACTGCGTTCGTATTTGCCGGCGTACTCCGGCTGATTGCCGCACCTTTCTACCTGATGCGCCGCCATGTCCACTCGCGTTACTTCCGTCTGCTGTTGACGGGAGCGGTGCCGGGTCTTGTGGTCGGCATACTGGCGCTACGTTTCCTATCGAAAGCCGGCAACAGCCCTCTTGTGATTGTCGCCCTCGGAGTGTTGCTGGCGGTCACCTCCAGCCTGACTTTCGTTCCCCGAGTTCAGAATCCGCGTTTCGCTCTGAACAATGCCCATTGGTTGCCTTGGCTCGCATTTCCGATTGGCGTCGAGTCAGGATTTTCCTCCGCGGGAGCAGGGGCGCTTGGCACCGTACTGTTACTAAATTATTCCGAGATGGCACCAGCGCAAGTGGTGGGCACGGACATTGTGTTCGGATTGGTGCTGGCGGCGATCGGAAGCGCGGTGCATTGGACGTTTGGTTCGATCAGCACGCCCATCTTGTTGCAGTTGCTCGCGGGAGGCGTGCCTGGCGTTGTGCTCGGCTGCTTGCTCGCTCGAAAAGTGCCAGCACAGAAGCTGAAAGCCGTGGTTGCGGCCGTGGCCCTGGTCGCCGGCTTGCAGTTAGTATGGTCTGGCGCGCGTGCCTTTGCGGCGCAGCATCCCACCGCGGCTGCGAAGCTAGACGCGCGGGTGGCGGGAGTATTGCGGCCATGAATTTACGCGCGCGCGATTCGATCCTGGGCCTTCGTAGATCTTCCGTGTCCGCTCCTGCCTCTCGTTGTTGTTGTTGACGCCCCTCCATTCATCTCCCAGCAAGTAATTTCGCGCTTTTCTTTTTCTTATCACCAGTCGTGAGCACCCTGCGCCGCGCTGGCGCACAAGATCAAAACAGGAGTATAGAAATGAGTCCGCTTAAGCTGATTGTTTCCTTCGCAGAGAAATTAATGCTCTATGCCTCGTCGATCATTCTGGCAGGGGCGCTAACTAGCCCAGTCCTGCTCGCGCAGGGCGACGCGTCCCTATGGGGTTCGGTAACCGACACCACGGGCGCGGGGATCGCTGACGCTGCCGTGACCATCACGAACGTGGAAACAGGAACGCAGCGTACACTTGTCACCGATGACGCTGGTCGTTTCAATGCACCCGCTCTCCTGGTCGGGCACTACGCGGTTGTGGCCTCCAAGACCGGTTTCCAAGTGGATCGCAGGACTTCCATAACACTCGTGATCGGTCAAAGAGAAGAGCTGAACCTGAGACTTCAGGTCGGAGACGTACACCAGACCGTCGAGGTTCCCGCCAACCTTGGGATCGTGCAGATTACGACCGAAGATATTTCCGGCTTGGTCGGCGAACGCCAGGTAAAAGACTTGCCGTTGAACGGACGAAGCTACGATCAATTGCTGACTTTGAATCCGGGAATCGTGAACTACACGTCCCAACGGGCGGGCGGAATTGGAACCTCAAACTCCGTCGTAGGAAACATGTTCGCGGTCTCCGGACGGCGGCCGCAGGAAAATCTTTTCTTGTTGAACGGGATCGAATTCACCAGCGCGTCGGAAATCAACAACACACCCGGCGGAGCGAGCGGACAACTCCTGGGAGTGGATGCGGTACGCGAGTTCGCGGTTATCAAGGACACCTATGGAGCGGAGTATGGCAAGCGCCCCGGAGCTCAGGTCAGCATCGTCACCGCCAACGGTACGAACGAATTCCACGGCTCCATCTACGAATTCGTGCGCAACAGCGCGCTCGACGCACGGAACTTTTTCGATTACGGCGACATACCGCACTTCGAGCGCAACGTCTTTGGCACTTCGGCAGGTGGACCGATCATTAAAGGTAAGACTTTTTTCTTTGCGAACTACGAAGGCTTCCGGCAGGGCCTTGGTTTGAGCGATCTCACGCTGGTCCCGGACAACACCTCACGCGCCAAAGCGGCAGCCAGTGTTCGCCCACTGCTCGCGCTCTGGCCGGTTGCGAACGGCCCCGAGCTGCTGACTTCCACCGGGGCTCAGAGCGGAATCGCCGAGGCGTTTAGCAATCCCCTCCAGCATATTCGGGAAGACTTCGGAACACTGCGAGTCGATCAGGCATTGTCGAGCAATGACTCGCTCTCCGCGGTTTATACGGTGGACGACAGCCAAGCACACTCACCCACGAGCAACCCTATCACTTTCACCGACGTTTTCTTGCGCGAGCAGGTAACGAGCCTAAACGAAACGCACGTGTTCGGCCCAAGTGTGGTTAACCGCGCCACATTTGGCTTTTCGCGAGGTTCATTTTATTTCAACAGCGGAACGACCGTCGATCTGCCGGGCTGGGTCCAGGAAGGCCAGCCGGTGGGCGCGGTGGTGGTTGGTGGCGGCACAACTCTGAACGGAGCGTCGCAAATCACCAATGGAGGCACCAACGCCGGAAGCAATTTGGCGGCGGCGCGCAACTTGTTCACCGGAAACGATCAAGTCACCTTTACGCACGGCAGACACCTGCTCACCTTTGGCGCGTGGCTGCAACGTGTGCAGGCCAACGATGTTCTGGTTCAAGACCAGTTCGGCCAGGCCTCCTTCACCAATCTGCAAACTTTCCTGCAGGGAACCGTGAGCACTTACACGTTCGCGCCGAGCTACACACCGCTCGGCTGGCGGTCACTGGAGGGCGCGTTCTACGCGGAGGATGCCATTCGCTTGAAGCCGTCGCTTGAGCTACGAATCGGTTTCCGGGCCGAGTCTACGAATGGCTGGAATGAGGTGAACGGGCGCGCTTCGAACTACACCTTCGACTCGAACGGCGTGATCGTCACACAACCGGTTGTCGGCAATTCCGTTTTTTCCGAGAACAACGCCAAATTTCTGCCAGCCCCGCGCCTGGGACTCGCCTGGTCGCCGTTCTCCTCAAAGAAAACGGTCATACGCGGAGGCTTTGGCGTGTACTACGCCCTTCTGGACAATTTGAGCTACCGCCTAGACCAGAACGCGCCCTTCAATACCGTCTTCGCGGCCAAGAGCATCCCGTTTGCAAGCATTGCACCGGACGCTACCTACGCGAGCGCAAAAGTCATCCCGAGCGGAGTCCAGCCGGACCTGCGCACGCCGACGATCGACTCCTGGTCGTTGAAGGTGGAGCAGCAGATTTCTCCCAACACTTCGTTGAGCGTGGGGTATGTCGGTTCGCACGGATATCACGAGTTGCTCTCCGCCGACGCGAACCTTCCCGGCTCGACAATCTGCCCGGCGTCGCCGTGCCCCGCTTCCTATCCTGCAGGCACGCTCTACTATCCGGCCAACGCGCCCCTTGCGAACAACACGGTGGCAAATACGACCCAGTGGTTTTCCGAGGGCATCAGTTCCTACAATGGGCTCGAAGTGGACGCGAACCGTCGCCTTGGCCGGGGGCTGCAATTCCGCGGCGTTTACACGTTTTCCAAAGCACTGGACGACGGCGACAACGTAAACACCAGCGTCGCTACAAATTCGCCAGCGTTCGTGGCGAATCCGCTCGATCCAAAAGCGGACTACGGGCGCGCCTCATTTGATGTCCGGCACGCCGGCGTTCTAAACGCCACGTACGATCTCCCGTTTGGTCGCCGGAGTTCGGACGTGCATCCTTGGGTCGAAAGGGTTCTGGGAAACTGGCAGGTCAGTGGGATCGAAACAGTGCAGTCGGGTTTGCCGTTCACGCCGCAGTTGTCATATAACCCATCCAATGACGGCGACTCACGCAATCCCGTCCGGCCTTCCGTGAATCCAAATTTCAGCGGGACTGTGATTGAAGGTGGACCGAACCAGTATTTCAATCCCAGCGCCTTCCTTCAGCCACTTCCCGGGACCTACGGAAATTTGGGCCGCAATACCTTGCCGGGTCCCTCGCTGGTCGAAACCGACCTCTCGGCTGCGAAGAAGATCGCGTTTTCGGAACGCCGCGCCCTGCAATTCCGCGCGGAGATCTTCAATGTATTCAATCACACCAATTTCAACACGCCGAATCCCGTGGTGTACGCCGCGGCAACCGGCGGTCCATCGCCGACAGCAGGAGTGATCACTTCAACGGCGACCAGCTCGCGCCAAGTCCAGTTTGGGCTGAAGTTCTTGTGGTGAAACGTCGTGTTGCAGAGTACCGTCTCAGAAATTCAGACGCAAAAAAGCTGGATCTGCCGCGCCGGTGCGGGCTCGAGATTCCATCCTCGAACGCTTGCAGCACTGGACCAGCGAATGTGGCAGCCCGATGCTTGGTGTCGATGTTTTCGACGTTCAGACCTGGCAACCACGCCCAGTTCATGGATACACCGGTCTAAAGACCGTCCGTCTTGTCGCGAAGTATAAACGCGATCTACGGAATGCTCGGAAGCCAGGAACTGGAGGAGGCTTTGCCAGGAAACATTTCAAGTACAGGAATACAGAGGAAATACGACGGACACATCTAAAGGGTCTGTGTACGCTGACGAATATCGGCCCGGACGGGCCGTTCATTCTATCCGAGAGGTTTGTGTTTGAAATTACGAATGCCGCTGCTGTAGTCGGAAACGATGTGACCGTTTCCGCGTAGCTTGTACTTATAGGTGGTTAGTCCTTCGATGCCCATGGGGCCTCGCGCGTGCAGTTTACCATTGCTTATCCCCACCTCCGCGCCGAGGCCGTAACGGTAGCCATCTGCGAAGCGTGTCGAAGCATTGTGAAATACGCCGGCCGCGTCGACTTCCTGCAAAAAACGCTCGGCGACCACTTGGTCTTCCGTAACAATGCATTCGGTGTGTTTCGAACCGTATCTGTGAATGTGATCCAATCCCTGTTCCAGGGTGTTCACAATCTTGACCGACAGGACGAGGCCCGAGTATTCGGTCGACCAATCTCGGTCGATTGCGGGAACTAGTTTTGCTTCCGGAAGTAGACCTAGGACACGGGGACAGCCACGAACTTCCACACCGGCAGCTTGCAGTTCCCTGACGATCCTTGGCAGGAATGTGGCGGCGATATCTTGATGGACAAGCAGCGTCTCGACGGAATTGCATGCCGCAGGGTACTGAATTTTAGAATCCAATGAGACGCGCACAGCCTTGTCCAAGTCCGCCGCGCGGTCGACGAACACATGGTTGATTCCCTCACCATGGCTCAGGACAGGGATACGGCTGTTCTGCTCCATGTACGCAACAAACTCTTTCGAACCGCGCGGGATCAACAAGTCGATTTCGCCCTGGAGACCCAAGAGACCCAACACGTCCGAGCGGGACCGAAGCAGGTGAATGGACTCCTGGGGAACATCGGGAAACCTGCAAAGTGTCTCTCTCCAGACAGCCACGATGCTTTCGTTGCTATTTGTGGCTTCGGATCCACCTTTGAACAGGACGGCGTTGCCCGACTTGAGAGCCAGTGAGGTGACTTGCGGGACAACATCCGGACGGGATTCGAAGACGACTGCAATCACGCCAAGCGGGCAAGATTCCTTGTACAAGATTAGGCGTTGGTCGAGCTCAGTGGCCGCCAGCCGTTTTCCCAAGGGGTCATGCAAATTCGCGACTTCGCGCACGCGAGTCGCCATCTCGGCAACGCCACTCTCTTTGATGCGCAGCCGTGAGAACAGGGCTTGGGTCATCTCTCCGGTGGACAGGAGCTTCTCCGCGGCGGCGCAATCCTTCGCATTCGCAGCCAGGATCCGTGCGCCATTTCCTTCCAATGCGTCCGCAATCGCCAGGAGAGAGGATTTGCGCGTTTCGTCCGGAAGGAGTGCGAGTTTTCGCGATGCCTTGCGCGCAGAATGCGCAATGGAAGCTACATCTGTGAGAGCTGCCGTTGCACAGTCATCGCTCATACTTCGCGCTCCAGAAGAACAATATTATCGCGAGTAAACAGTACACGAGCAGTTGCAGCCGCCTCGCTGGCGCAGTTGGCAATGCCTCGGGCAAATTCCTTGCCGTCGACATTCGCGATGCTTACTACGTCCAAATGCCCAAATGGTTTTTCGACACGAACGATACCTGATGAAAGCAAACTCGCCTTGCCGCGGGTTACCGCGCGCTGCGCCCCGGCATCAACGACGACGCGGCCACGGACGCCAGCGGCGTAGGCAAGCCAGCGACGTTTGCCCTTCATTCGACTGGACGGCAGAAAAACGGTGCCCTCCGCTTCTCCCGCAAAGATCCGTGGCAGCACTTCAGCTCGGCTGCCATTGGCAATCACGGCCACACCACCACAATTCATGGCAATTTCTGCGGCTTCCAATTTCGTAATCATTCCACCGCGACCGGACTCCGAAGGCCCGCTCGCTAGAGATCTCACCTCTGGTGTCACCCTCGAAATCAGTGGGATCATTGGCGCGCGGCTCGTTGCACCGGCGCGCTTCTGCTTCGAGGATGTCTCGGCGCTCAGAAGGCCGTCGACGTTCGTTAGAAGAATGAGCGCGTCTGCTTCCAGTCCACTCATGACAAGCGCCGCCAACCGGTCATTGTCACTGAAGGCTAAGGAGCGACGACTGTCCCCAACTGTCTCAAGTTCTGCTGTCGACACCGTGTCGTTTTCGTTGACGATGGGTACCACACCGAATCCGATCAGTTTTTCCATGGTTCGCCGCAAGTTGGAATAACGCTGCCAGTTGCTGAAATCCTCCTCGGTCAGCAGGACTTGGGCAATTTTCACACCGTGAACTCCAAACAACCGTTTGTAGGCTTCCATCAACAAGCTCTGCCCAACAGCGGCGCACGCTTGCTTCGTTGCCATATCTTTCAGCCGTGAAGGATGGAGTCCGAGCCAACCTCGCCCGAGTCCGACGGCGCCGGAAGACACCAAGACGGCTTGACGGTGGGTCGTTTGGAGAGTCGCGATGGCGTGCACAATCGGCTCCATCCGTTCTAGTGAGAGTTCACCCTGCGGGCCTGTAACTGTGGTGGTTCCCAATTTAATGACCACGCGCTTCGCGTTACGCAGGAGACCGTTTCGTTGTTGTTCGTCCTGATGTAGAGACACGCTCATAGGATTCTTGCCGAACCAATTAAGAGTACGACATTCGCCGGAGTTCTCCGAATTCGAATTGAGAGCTAAATCAAACACCGCGCTGGCGGTCTTTCGGCCGAATTTGCGAAGAGACGAAGAGGCACAGGAGTAAACGGAAGAATATAGCACTCCGGTCGCCGCCGAATCGGCGTTTAGAGAATTCCCGGAGAGCGAGGGATCCTGCTGGAGGGTGAGGCAAGTGCTCTCAACACCTGAAACTTTGCACACCTCGTCCACAGATTTTCACAGGGATGGAGCAAGAATTTGATTGACGATGTTTTGCGGCAGGATTATCTTCACGCCAGATTGAACTGCGAAGCTCGAAGCCTTTGTGGCGCGGTTTGGAGTGCGCGACAGCTTAACGGCAGTCGTGCAATCAAGTCGAATCGAGAAGGTTAGAAACTTTACGGCTCAGTTTAAAGAGGGCGCAAAAGCCTCACGGCTGATGCGCCCTCACTTTTTGTGACGATTTATATTCGGTCTAACATCGAATACCCCGCCGGTTTCTTAGTCGGCTAGACATTCGACCGGCCGCATTCCACAGGATCGAGACCCGAAAGACCGACCTGGTCGAGATCTAGTGTGCGGCATGGGCCAGTGACGCGCCGACGAGTTCGCGACCGAACGACAAATACTCGAAATCGAGACCCCGCATGTGCGCGGGCGAGCAAACATTTCGCCCGTCGATCACCAGACGCCGAGCCATCAGTTCGCCTGCACGTTGCCAATCGAGACCTCGAAATTCATCCCAATCCGTGCAGATGAGGGCTGCTTCCGCGTCGCGCAAGGCTTCATAGGGGTCGTCGTGATAAGTGAGTTCCGGCAAGACCGCTTTCGCGCGTGAGAGGGCCTCCGGATCGGTGGCGTGAACGTCAGCGCCTTCTGCGAGCATCCTCTTTGCCACGTCCAGGGCGGGCGAGAAACGAATGTCGTCGGTGTTAGCCTTGAATGCCAGGCCGAGGATGGCGACGCGTTTTCCTTTCACAACCCACAAAGCTCGATGAACTTTTTCGACGAAGCGGTCAATACGTTGTTTGTTGACGCGTTCGGCAGCTTTGAGAATTCCGAAATCAACGCCGACGGTTCCGGCGAGATGCACGAAGGCTTGGAGATCTTTTGGGAAGCAAAAGCCGCCGAAACCGAGTCCAGCACGGAGAAATTGGCCTCCGATACGTGGATCGAGTCCCATGGCATGGGTCACTTCCTCTACATCCGCACCGATTTTCTCGCAGAGATCGGCGATGACGTTGGCATAACTGATTTTCAGCGCGAGAAATGAATTGGAGGCGTGTTTTATCAGCTCGGCGCTGTTGATGGTAGTAACCAAGAGTTGGGCGGACTGAGCTGAAGGGCAGGAACCTGGATGCACCGGGCAACGGAACTTTCGCTCCAGGATCGGACGGTAAATTTCGCGCATCTCCGCAGCGGCGGATTCATCTTCGACACCAACGACGATACGATCGGGATGAAAGAAATCCTCGACGGCGGTGCCTTCGCGGAGGAATTCCGGGTTTGAAACGACGCGAAACGTCAAGCCGCTGCCGCGCGAGTAGGCAGTCAAAGCTTGGCGGAGTTCGAGGCCGGTGCGGGCTGGGACAGTGCTTTTTTCGATCACCAGCTTGGAAGAGCGCGCTTCGATGGCGATCTGGCGAGCGACGTTGTCGATCGCGGAAAGGTCGGCGTCACCATTTTCTTTTGGGGGAGTACCGACACAGATGAAAATGGCCTCACTACAGCGGATGGCCTGGCCTACGTCGGTGGTGTAAAAAATTCTTCCGGCTTCACGCGCGGACACGAGGACTTCATCCAAGTAATGCTCGTAGATCGGTACGATGCCCGCGTTGAGCTGGTCGATGCGTGTGCCATCGACGTCCGTGCAGACGACATCGTGACCTGCCTCAGCTAGACAGGCACCGGTCACGAGACCAACGTACCCACACCCTATTACCGCGAGACGCATACCGTTCCTCCTGGAAGTTCCCTGCGAATTACCTGTCAGCTAATTCATCGTGCGCAACAAAGCGGCGACGTGAGGCATCGGATTTGCGGGAACCACGCGACACCCACATTTCTACGCAGCGGGCCACGGATTCCATGCAGGGAAAGCCGCGACCGTTCCCTGTGTTTCCGCCTTCCGGCTGTCCGCCTCACGAATTGACCTTCCGTACAGGACAGGACCATAGGAAGTACCAGTTCTAATCGATGTTTCGTAATCGGGCGAACACCCGTCCTTAACCTGTTCTTCTCGTCAGTTGCTGTACGTTGACATCACTCGATACATTTAAGAACCCTGCCGATTTCAGCGGCAACTATTAACTCGCTCTAGCAACGCTCGAAGACGGAAAAACTTGGGATTGAGGGCCAATTTGATGGCGATGATCTCATGGCGCACGGACAGGAATTCAGTTGCACTCTCGATAGCCGCCATGCTCGCCGTTTCGATCTTGTCGGGGTGCGCCGGGGTTGTCCAGCCGCCAGCTGCCGGTAGCTCGCCACCCGACGCGGCGGTCAGCTCAATCACGGTTTCCCCCAATCCGGCTTCCATAATCGCGGGCGGGACTCTCCAGTTCGCTGCAGTGGTGCAAGGCACAACTGCCAATAAGTCAGTCACTTGGAAGGCTTCGGCGGGTAGCATCACATCTACTGGGCTCTACACTGCCCCCTCTAGTGCAGGAACGGTTGCGGTAACTGCAACCAGTGATGCCGTCGAAACGGAAACTACGTCCGCCACGGTCACGGTTACTCAAGCTGCGGCAAGCCCGGTCGTGACCTCTGTAACGATATCGCCTGCTGTAGCCTCGTCAATCACGGGCGGCACGCTTCCGTTTACCGCGACCGTTCAGGGCACAACCTCGAATAAAACGGTCACATGGAAGGCATCGTTGGGTAGCATCTCGGCTTCGGGGCTCTACACCGCCCCATCGATAGCAGGAACCGCCACCGTCACCGCAACGAGCAATGCAGATTCAACGAAGTGGGCCTCAGCGACTGTCGCGGTGACCACTGCGACATCCCCGACACCACCACAGCCGCCAAGTCAGGTGCCGGTAATCAGCAGCTTCAGCGCGACACCACCTACGGTCCAGAAGGGGCAGTCCTCGATACTCCAATGGAGCGTTACCGGAGCGACTTCGCTCGATCTGAGCGGTGTTGGGGCGGTAAACGGCACGTCTTTGAGCGTAACTCCTTCGCAGACTTCTATTTACACTCTGGTGGCGGCAAACGCTGCAGGCTCGGCGTCGCAAAGTGTTACGGTCACCGTTACCGCTCAAGCCGCTGCACAACCGTCGTTTGAAATGGGTGTTAACACCCACTTCGGTCAAGACAAGGGTAACGTACAGGCTAATTTGAGCCTGATCCAGCAGATGGGGGCCACCACCATTCGGGACGAAGTGTATTGGAAGGAAGTGGAACAAGTAAAAGGTCAGTACGCAATACCATCAATCTCGGAAACTTTTGTGAACGCGGCCGTGGCCAAGGGCCTGAAACCGCTAATCACCTTGGACTATGGAAACCCCCTCTACGACAACGGAGACAAACCGACTACCGAAGATGCCATCGAGGGATATGCCGATTACGCTGCGTTTGTGGCGACCCAGTTCAAAGGGCGTGTATTTATGTACGAGGTCTGGAATGAGTGGGATCTCGGCACTGGAAATACAACGCCGGGCACTCCCCAATCCTACGTAAATCTTCTCAAGGTCGTATATCCGAGGCTGAAGGCGGTCGATCCCAACATCATCGTTCTGGGCGGAGGCGTTAGCGGAGGAGCCCTCCTCTCCTCTTTTTTTGGCCAGATGCTGGATGCAGGCGCGATGAATTCCGCGGATGCCATCTCGATCCACCAATACATTTATACGGCTACAGGAAATGGCAGGACTCCGGAGACCCTGATCAACAACTTGCTAGGTGCCGAGGGAACGCTACGGAGCCATAACGGCGGTCAAGACTATCCGCTCTACCTGACGGAGACCGGTTGGCCAACGAACACAGGCGCGTCGGGTACCACACCGGATGAGGCCGGAGACTTTAATGCAGAAACCATGCTGCTTGTTCCGAGCATGCCTTTTCTGAAAGGCCTTTGGTGGTACGACTTCCAGGACGATGGGACGATAGCGAGCTACACGGAGGATAACTTTGGGCTGGTGTATGCCAATCTTACTCCGAAGCCCGGATTTTATGCGCTTGCCGCCGTCACGGATTGGATGGCCGGGGCTCAGTTTTCTGCCCGGCTCAAGACTTCTGATCCAGCTGTGGACGGAGTCGAATTTGTACTCCCTGGTGGACAACGGGCTATGGCGCTCTGGAGGCAAGGCGCCACCGGCACAAGCAGCGTGCAAATCAAGGGCGCCAGCACGATGCAGTCGATCAACAATACTTCGCTGAACACCATCTCTTCTCAGACGACGAGTCCGCTTGTCCAGGATCTGACGGAATCACCGGTATGGTTCACTGGAGAAGACTTGGAGCTGCAGTGAGATTGCCGCTGGGATCTTAACGGAAAACATCACGAGACCTTCTACATGGCCATCTTGCCCGTGGCAGGCATCAGGTTCCAGGCAGCCCAGAATTTCTCCATCTCGGCCGGGGTGCCAAGCGAAACGCGAACATACTTGGGCATCGCAGGAATCGGCGGACCAATTAGTACGTTGTGCGTTTTCAGATGTTCGATGACCAGCTCCGGCGGCCTCATGGGGTTAAGCATCACGAAGTTGGTGTGGGAATCGAGCGCCCGGAGCATGTAACCATTGACGCGATTCAAGAACTCCTGGCGATCGTCCGCATTACGCTTGATGGCGAGCCGCACATATTCGGAATCATCGAGAGCCGCAGCAGCAGCCCTCGCAGAAATCACAGTGACATCGGCTTGCAACTGCTCCGCGTCGAAACGACGCGCGACGCCAGGGGCCGCGATCACGTAGCCTACCCGCATCCCGGCCAAACCATAAACCATTGAAAAGGTACGAGCGACCATGACACGGGGATCGTCCAACGGCCGATCTAGAAAGGATGTGTACTCTCCATTGGGATTGACGAAATGATGGTACGCCTCGTCGATCAGCACCATCGTATTGGTGGGAAGTCTGCTGATAAAGGCCTCTATATCCTTTCGCGGAGTGAGAGTGCCGGTCGGATTGTTGGGATTGCAAATATAAACCAGGCTGGCGGAATTGCCGGCAAGGGCCAGCATGGCATCCAGGTCGTGCTGATACCTTTTGTTGATATGGACATCCACGACGTCCGCACCGACACTTTGCGCAAAGTTGCCGAGCGCGGGAAAGGTCGGCGAGGCTTGCACGAGCTTCTTGCCGGTTCCGAGAAACACGGTGGCGGCTGATCGTAAGATTCCGGATAAGCCCGGCCCCAAGACAACTTGCTCCGGCTTGACGGCGTGAGCGGTCGCGATTTTGAGAACTAAGGAATCATATTCCGTGCGCGGATAGCGATTGCTGAATGTCGGGGCTTCGCGAAGCACAGCAAGCACCTTTTCCGATGGGCCGTAGGCATTTTCATTGCGGTTCAATAGGACTGGGACCAGGCTTGCATCGGCCTCTGGCAAAAGCGGTGCGCCAAGAGATATGCCACTAAAAGACTGCATGGCGGCGCCGGCCATGGCGCTGGCACTGAATCTTCGAAGAAGCTCCCTACGAGAAACGGACATGGTTTTCCTCCGGCTCCGATCCGGGTTGCTTGATCCGGAGGCTCAAGGAGTGTACGTCCAGGTGAGGATGTCTTGTGTCGCGGTGCTCCCTCCCGTGCCCGCGGTGAACCCCACATACGCGGTGTTCCCTCCCACCGTCCCAGGTATGTTGATCGGCCACGACGTCGTGTACGTGTCCGCCGGCGTCGTCGTGTCCGTGATGGTCATCGTCAGCGTCGTCCCGTTGTAGCTCATCTGCACCTGCAGAATATCCCCGCTGTGCAGATTCGGCACTCCCGCCGGCTCCGTCGTCGGGCTCGGACACGGCGCCGCCGCTGTGCACGCCACCCCTGCCAGCGTCGTTGCCGGCACCGTCGGTATCGCTCCGTCCGTGTACAACCCCGTCGAATTATTCCCTTCTCCCCCGTTGTTGTGCAGGTCGAACTTTACCGCCACGCTCGATCCGATCCCCGGTGTTCCCCCGTACCCCAGATACTCTCCCGATGATCCAATCGCCGTCGCACCCACACCCTGGATCGTGAACGTGAACCCATCCGCTGTCGCGTTGCTCAACTGGAACGTGAAATTGTTGGTGAACCCCTGGATGTTTACCGGCGTCGCCCAGAAGGCGCTAGCTACCTCGTTGCCCGCAGTCGTGTCGGTCAACTGCAGTTCGGTCCCCACCAACTGCGTGTGCCCGTTCAACTGCATCCCCGTCGCCGTGAACCCCGTGCCGAAGTTGATCGTCGGTGTGGGTCCGCTCTGGATCGTATACGTGGCGCTGGCCATCGCGCTGGTGGAAAAACCAGTGGCCGTTGCCACGGCGTTGATCGTCTCCGTCGCCGCCACCGAGATCGGGGTCGTCATGAACTGCATCGTAGACCCGCCCACGCTGGTCCCCGGTGTCGTCCCATTCAGCGTGTAGAAGATGGCAGCGCCCGACGTCGTGTCCAAGATGGTGACACTCTGCGTTCCTGTATAGCTTCCCGCCACCAGGCTGAATGTGGGGGTTGCGGCCGGCGAAGTAGCGCTGGTGCTAAAAATCCAGCCCAGGATGTCCTGCGTCGCGGTGCTCCCTCCCGTGCCGGCGGTAAACCCCACATACGCGGTGTTCCCTCCCACCGTCCCAGGTATGTTGATCGGCCACGAGATCGTGAAGGTGTCCGTGGGTTTGCTGGTGTCCGTGATGGTCATCGTCAGCGTTGTCCCGTTGTAGCTCATCTGCACCTGCATGATATCCCCGCTGTGCAGATCGGGAATTCCCGCGGGTTCCGGGGTAGGGCTGGTACAAGGCGCTGCTGCTGTGCACGCCATGCCACCGAGCGCCGTTGCCGGCACTGTCGGTGTCGCACCATCCGTGTACAACCCCGTCGAGTTGTTGCCTTCACCCGCGTCGTTGTGCAGGTCGAACTTCACGGCCACGCTTGGGGTGATGCCAGGGGAGCCAGCGTAGCCCAGGTCGCCACCCGATGCACCAATGGCAGTGGGACCAGCGTTCTGAATGGTGAAGGTGAACCCATCGGCTGTGGCATTGGTCAACTGGAACGTGAAATTGGTGGTGAACCCCTGGATGTTCACCGGCGTCGCCCAGAAGGCGCTGGCGACCTCGTTGCCCGCAGTCGTGTCGGTCAACTGCAACTGGGTCCCCGCCAACTGCGTGTGTCCGTTGAACTGCATCCCCGTCGCCGTGAACCCCGTGCCGAAGTTGATCCCGGCCGTGCCCGCGCTCTGAATTACAAGGGTAGCAATGGTTGTGTGGCTGAGTGTGCCGCTGGTTCCAGTAACCGCCACCGTATACACACCTGTAGGCGTTGAAGCGCTGGTTGAAACGGTCAGTACTGACGAGCCGGAGTTTGTGACCGACGTGGGGCTGAAAGAAGCAGATGCCGCGGAAGGCAAGCCACTGGCACTGAAGACCACATTGCCGGCGGGACCTCCAAGGGACGCCACCGAGTAGGTGAAGTTTGCACTGCTGCCAGGTGCGACCGATTGAAGATTCGGAGACACGGATAGCGAGAAATCGGGGACCGTGACTGTGCGAACGGGCGGATTCGGGTCCGTGACCCCGAAACTGTCCGTAACCGTCAGCGTAGTGCTGTATATGCCTGCGGCGGAGTAGCTGACACTTCCGGGATTGGCAAGACTGCTTGTACTTGGATTGCCACCCTCGAAATTCCAGTTATACCCAGTGATGGTTCCGTCGGGTGACGTACCCGTCCCGGCGTAGGAAACCGACTGGCCCGCGCTTATGGTCACATTGGACGCCGGACTTGTGATCGTCCCCGTCGGGGGCGTATCGCCGGGCGCCGTCGAAATCTGGACCATGCTGGATACCGATGGAACTCCTGCACTGTTCAAGAGAAACAGCATGTAATACCCTGGCGGCGCGATATTCCCGTTCGGTGGCGCGGTTACATTCAGCACACCCGAACCCGCCGTGAACGACAGGCCCACATAGCGCTGGTCCATGTTGAATGCGTGTGTCACCGCTCCGTTGCGCATCAAAACGACGGTAGAAATGCTGGATGCATTCGGTGTTGTTACCGTAAAGGCGCTGCCATAGCCGATCACCGGAGCGGATACGCTCGTGATCGTCGGTCGCGTCGCCAAGCTGCCATCGGAGTTAAACAAATACGCAGGCGAATAAATTTCCATGTACGGAGTGTACGTGCCGCGCTCCGGATTGCTGCCCGCGACCCATACGGTGGCATCGGGCATGAGCAAGCTGACGGAGTGATAGAGACGCGCGTATGCTTCCGTGCCCGCCGAACTGAAGGTATTCGCAACCGGGTCGTAAAGATCTGCGTTCAGAGCAGCGGTGGTCTCGTCCTCATCATTCAACGAGCCTCCCAACGCCAGAATCTTGCCGCTGGGGAGTATTGTCGCGTTCATCTCAATGCGTGGAGCAGACATGTTCGGGCCATACACCCAAGCTGGCGTCGTTGCGGAAAGGTTGATAATTTCGGTCGTTGCGGTCGCCGGGTTTCCCCCGCCAAGGATCATGACTTGGGGCGTGTAGTTATTCGCGGGAGTCAGCGGAAACAGCACAGAAGAGCCGTAGGTTCGCGTGCCGCTGTAATTTGTGGTGGCGACTCCCGTAGTCCAAGTGGTAGTGGAGGGATTGAAGATGCTGGAACTGGGGGTTGGACCGGAATAGAAGACGTTCCCGTTTGGCAAAAGGTGCATGCGCGGATACAGAGGGGGAGTCCATGGGGCAACATACTGTGTGCTCCATCCCGCGCCTAGTGTGTAAATCTCGACCGCCGTATTCGAGCTGCCCGTTTCGTTGGTGCCCGCAAAAACCATGGCCTGGCCGTTTCCAAGCACCGTGGCGGTGGGATACCAGCGGCCATGCGCCATGCTTTGTTCATCGGTCAGGGTGTTGGTCAGCGGATCGTAAATCGCCGTGCGCGCTTGTCCGAAGAATGGGTCGTATTGCAGCGTGCCGCCCAACACAAGAGGCCGCCCGTCCGGGAGGACTACCATGCCGTTGCAGAACATGTCCCATGATGAGGTTTGCACGTTGATCGTGCCGGCCTGGGGATTCCAAAGCGCCCACTGGTAAGTCGTGTTCGGTGGATAATTCCCCGAACCGGAAACAATGAACACCTGGCCGTTGTACAACAATGCCGCGTGAATCGGATTGATGGGCATCGTATAAGGCAGCGTCTGCCACTGCCCTTGTACGTTTGCCTGCGACATCGCAACAGGCGCAAGACTGCCGAATGTAATTAGAGATAGAAATCCGGCTATGAAGAGACTCCTGCGCAGGATTTTCATCCGAGAGACCTCTCTAGCGGCTATACGGACGAGGACAGCGGGGGCGATGCTCGCCAACGTACTGCAGTTCTATAAAACTTCTACTTCTTTGCGAGGGGCCGACAACGGAGAGACCATACCACTTCACAAATAACAAAAGCTCGTTTCCAGGATCGAGGCAAAAAGGGATGCGCGGGATTGTATCATCCTCTTGACGAGATCAGTTGGCCGTGACGGCTCGGCTCTGTGGCGCGGGTTGGGTCAGCCGAGCCCTCGGATCGCGCCCGGGCGAGTGAATCCATGGCGCTCAATATTTGCGATTCGATTCTCGTTGCGGCGATTTCCCACGTGAAGTTACGTGCGAATTCCCTGAGTCGCTCTGCCTTGTAGGCTGCACGAGAGTCGGCAAATCTCACAATGCCCGCCGCTATTTGATCGGGCTCCGACGAAGCGAGAACAATACCGGTCTGGCCATCAACCACCGCATCCACAGCGCCTCCCGCGGCACTGCATAAAACCGGGACGCCCGACGCATTCGCTTCGAGATAAACGATGCCAAAACCTTCGACGTCGACAGGAGAGGACTTCGCCGGCAAAACAAACAGGCTTGCGCATTGGTAGAGCCGCAGAAGTTCTTGATCGTCGACGCGGCCGTGAAACGTGACGCGGTCCGCCAGGCCAAGATCGTTGCTCAATCTTTTCAAGTTTTCGAAGTCATCTCCATCACCGACAATGGAATAAGTGAAGTTCAAGTGTCCTCTAAGAAGCGCGAGCGCATGCAAGACTCCTGCGACGTTCTTCCGGCGCGTCGCCTTTTGCAGGCGGGACACGGTCAACAGTTTCAGAACTGGGGAGTTTCGGTGAGCGTCATCGTCTCGTTGAAAAAACTTGTCTTCCACTCCGGGAGGGCAGAGTGAGACGTCCCGATACTGTGGATAGTATTCACGAATCAACGCCTGCGTATTAGAGCTGTTAGTCAGAATCTTAACCGCGGACGTAATTCCCAACCCTATTCGTCTTCTTGCATAATCACGCCGCTTGCCATATCCAAACTGTCCCACCCACGGCATCTTGCTCAGCAACTTCAGCGGCAAGGGGGTTGAAACGATCCACGGATTCAGGAAGTCATTTCCGTGGAAATACACTATAAGCGGCTTGCGGAGATTCCTTGCGATGGCGGCATATCCTGCATTCATGGCCAGCCAGATGTCGACGTCGACTCGGTTCAATGCGCTGACATCGTCTTCGGTTCTTCCTCGAAGATTGTTCAACACCTGAAAACGGTCGTAGGACGGGCGCGGGACTCTTGTTGTGCAAACGAGCACCGGATGGGATTTGGATACGTGCTCCGCGATACGGAGAGCCATCACCTGCATTCCACCGATTTCCGGCGGGAATTCGGAGGCAATGATTCCGATACGTAGGTTGGAGTTTACGATTGCGAGTCACTCCTTCAGTATGGGCTTGGATTGCTAGTTTTCTTCGTGTCTCAGCTTCATGGTGCTTTGAGGTCCATTTGCTCTCAACCGTCCAGCTTGAAGTGCCAGACCGAGGCAAGAGACGACGTAAAGAATCCAGTCCAGAGCGTTTGGAAACATGAACTTCCCGCCATCAACCAACGCGAGGATCTCCAGAAAGATGATGGCTGCATACCACTTGACATAATTGGGAGCGTCGGGCCTCAGGCAGAACAGGGCGTTCTTGCAGGCTTGGAACAGGGTATAGAGGAAAATAGATACGCCAACGATTCCCAACTCAAGCCACAGCTGAAGTATGCCGTTCTCGGCATTGGCCAAATTCCTGTAACCGGTCGCCAGCACGACATTGATCGATTCCCCCTTCGTGCCAAGCCAAAATGCCGAATAACCAAATCCCTGCAGCGGACGCTTGAAGATCGGTGACATTACCGCTCGCCAGATCTGCAAGCGGCCCGTGAGTGTGGGATCCTTTCCGAGAGCTCTGGCGATAGCCGCATAATTTTCCACGACCAGGAACGCAGACAAGACTGCAATCATCGAAAAAATTATCGTTATCAGGAACCTTTCTCGACCAGAAACGCGGGTGAAGAGATGAATGGCCGGGACAAACATCAGAAGGAGCAAGGCGATAATCCAGCCAGTCCGCGACTGCGTCATCCCTATAAGAAATAGCGTCAGAACGATAAAACCCCACTTCAGATTCTTCCGCATTGCGTGTGGCGCCGCGAGAAACAACGCTGGCGTCAGAAGAAACGCCATTCCCATTGCGCAACGATTCTTGTGATTGAAGAGTCCCTGCCAGGCGCCTTTTCCGTCGAGCTGCATCACTCCAACCGAGGGAACCAAAAGGGCAAGCGCAATACTGCTCAGCAGCACCGCGATCCCGACAAACATAAACAGCTCTAACTGCTCTTCCGGGGACAATCTAGCGGACAAATAAAACGCAAAGATAGTCGCTGCAAGGGCCAGCGTGCCGAACAAGAACGATTGAAGGGGATCTTGAGACCATGCAGTCGAGGCAACGGCGAGAATTGGTAGTGCCAGAAGGCTCGGGAATTTAGCGCAAAGATTCACCAAAGCCCGAAAATGCAGGAAACAGACCACGCCTATGATCCCGTACACAACGCCTATTTCCGCCATCGGAACAGCCTTGCTTCTTCCGGCAAGCAGTGTGCCGTACTCCCCGGAAACGGCGTTGTTGAAATCTGCGTGATCGATAGAAAAAGCCCCGTAAACGGCGAGATAGAGCAGCGGCGCAAGGAGCAACCACGCGAGAAGATAGTTCCAAACCGGCCGGCGCTGAGAGATATAGAATGGAGTCGTAGACAACGGAATTTCCTTTTACGAAGTGACGGACAGCAAGCGAAACCCCAAAAAACTCGATCAGGATAACAGTCTCTTCACAGGGACACTCACGGCTGCGCTAGGAAAGGGTCAGCGCACTCGCGCGAAATTCGTCACTTTATACAGCAAAGCCTTCCTTCGTTCGAAGGAAAACAGCCTGCCTACGATCGGGTAAGCCAGGGTGTAAAGCGAATAAAGCCAGAGCAATTTTAGGGTGATTATTCCATAGCGTCGGCAATCTGCCAGCAAGGAACGTAACTCGGCCCAACTCGCCCCCTGTCGTGCCGCGGGGTTAACGCAATAAATGACCAAAAAGAAACCGAACGCCTTCCTTGTAAACAGATCCCTGTTGGCCATCGCCCACTGATAGCAATATTGCCAGTCAACCCGCTTGGCAACCCTCTCGCGTGCCTGGTCGTTGTGAAAGATCGTCAGTGGCTCGTTCACGAGCAGGACGCGCATTTGAGGCTGAGCAAAACCATGCAGCAGCCAGTCTAAATCCTGCAACACCTTCTGCCCCTTGGTGAAGGGAACCTCCAAAATGAATTCCCGCTTGATCAGCCAAGTCGATGTCTGCGGAAACCCCTCGATACCGCCTACGGGCGAGACCTCGCACCAAAGGAACTCGGCGATGTGCTGTCCTTCCTTCAGGAACTTGCGCGGGCGTACCAAGTCGCCGTATCCCGCACGGTCCAGAAAGAGGCTAACAACCATCGTCACCGGCCCGATGGCCTCGGCGGCGGCAGCGAGCTGTTTCTCGAGCCGCTGTGGCAGCCACTCGTCATCATCATCGAGGAGTGCCACCCACTCACCTTGGGCTGCCCGAACTCCCAGGTTCCTCGCCTCGCAGCCCCCCACGTTTTCCTCAAGAGCCAGAACCTTTAATCGCGGGTCGCCGATGCCGGCCAGCGATTCCAGCGTTACTGGATCGGGACCGTCAATGACGACGATGCATTCAAGTTCCGCCACCGTCTGACACAGGACGCTTCGTACGGCCCGGCACACCAAATCGGGTCGATTGCGCGTCGGGACGACGGCGCTGACACGTGGTTTTAAACGATCCATGTCGTCGTTGTGGTTAGCTCCCTTCCTAACTGCTTTTCACATCGAAGTTCTTCGCCGACCTAGCTGATCCCAGAATCTCCAGACTCTAGTGCAGTTGCAGGCTGATTCCCGTGAACCACACGGGTGACGCGGTTAATTCTATTTCCGTGGAATTTGACGTCTTGCTTGGGGAAGTATCTTGTATTGTCTGGGTGGCACTCGCACCTTTGACCTGCACTCGACTCGAGCCAGGTCCCAACCTCCAAATTGCTAGACCTTGTTGTCCGTCGGGCAACTGGAATTCGACTCCGTCTATGGAGGCATCCGAAGTCTTGAGCCGAGATGTGAATTGAGCTCCTTCCATCCAACGCATGACCGCAGAAACCGCAAAAAACGCAGGCTTCGGCGTCAAATCAAGATGTACAAGCCCAAAGTTATCTTCGGTGGAATCTGCTTTCGGTCCATCGTCCTGGAAGTCATACCACCACATACCTTTCAAAGCGGGTATGGAACGCAGTAGCAAAACAGTCTGTGCGGCCAAGTCTCCCGCCTCTTGAAGCGTGGTACCCGAAGGACCAGTATTCGTCGGCCAACCGGTCTCGGTCAGGTAAAGCGGAAAGTCTCGGTTGCCGTTAAAGCTTCTGACCATCTCCTCGACCCGGTTTATGTTGCCCTCGAGCGTCTCGGGCAGCTTGCCAATTCCTTTTGAACTAAAGATGTACTGGTGAAACGAGACGGCGTCCGAGGCCTGCAACGCACCGGCCTCCAGCATTTGGCGGAGCCAAGGCCCGCGCACACCCCCACCACTTACCGCCCCGGCAATAATAACAAGATTGTGATCAATGGCCTTCAGCCTGGGGTAGACGACTTTCAAAAGCTTTACGTAGGCTTCCGGAGTGCCCGGCGTGGTTTTTCCGACTCCGCCGTTCCACTCATTCCAGATCTCGTACATCGACACCTGGCCCTGGAAATGGCGCACAACAAACTCGGCGTATCGGGCATATCCTTCGATGGCCTCGTCGGAAGTGGGCTTGTCACCATGATCGTAAAGCGGATTGCCGTAATCCAACACAAGTAGTGGCTTCAGGCCCTTGGCCACACTCGTGGTGACGAAATACTCTGAGTTCTTTGGAATTGCATACTGGCCCTTCTGGCGTTCCACTCCCTGCCAGAAGACTTCATCGCGGATAGCGCTCACACTCATTTGCTGGATCAGGCTTAGATTGGCTTGCACGTCTCCCTTGTTTTGGCCAAAGTGCGTACAAACTCCCACTACGAAAGGCTGCTGCCCGGCTGCAAGACCGATCAAGCTCATCAGACTCAAGAAAAGCACGAACATCAATCGCATAAACCTCCATTTCGATCCTTCAGGGGCACGTACCACTAAGCCTGCCGCTGAACGCTGGCCAGACTGAAGTCGCTGCTGTCCTTGATAGGTAATCCGTCTGCCAGACGCCCGGACGTTGCCCAGTTCGTGGATCCCGACCGCTCCATGGTTTCTTCCACGATGCTCGCTATCTCACTCACGAAGTTCTGGGTATCGAATCTAGCGGCATGTCTTCGGATCTCGATCGGGTTAAACATGTCTTGCACACGATCGAACTCCAAGATCGCTTCCTTTACGGACTCGGCCGTTTGTTCGCGGAAGAACAACCCGGTCGCAAAGCCTTCTGCGGTACTTCCCGCTCCGATGACCGTTTCCAACGATCCTCCGTGCCCATACGCGATCACCGGCCGGCCGAAAGACTGTGCCTCTACTGGGACAATCCCGAAGTCCTCGTCGGCGGCAAACAGAAAAGCCTTGCACCGCGCATAAAGCTCAGTCAGTTGTTCATCCGATACTCTTCCGGTAAATTCAATCGTGGGACCCGCTATCGCCTTGAGGCGCTTTTCCTCTCGTCCCTTCCCCACGATGACTAATCTCCGGCGAAGCGCGTTACATGCGGCGATGAGGAGATCGATGCGCTTTGTTTGTACTAGACGCCCAACGGTTAAGTAGTAGTCCTCCGTCCTATCGGCGATATAGCCCTTGTGCGTGTCAACCGGAGGGTACAGCAGCCGGCTTTCGCGCCGGTAGAAGCTCTGGATTCTCTCCGCTACATTCTTCGAATTTGCAACAAACGCATCCACCCGCTGAGCTGCAGCGAAGTCGCACTGTCGCACATAGTGCGAACCCAGTGTGAACACGGGTCTCGCGATGCCCGGCAAGCTTTCGCGGAATTCCCGACGGAGATCCCACAAGCACCGCATGGGGCTGTGACAGTAGCAAACATGCACCGCCCCTTGATCGATCAAAATGCATTTCGTAACACAGGAATCGCTACTGAGAATCAGATCGTATCCGCGCAGGTCCAGGGATTCAAATGCCAGGGGGTAAAGCGGGAGAAGGTAGCGGAAGAGCCGGTACTTGGCTGGAAGCCAGTTCCAAGACGAGGCCGTGATCGATCTTCCGAACAAATTGCTAGGGAGATCCTGTTCGCGGTAGAAGAGGGTGAAGAAATCAGCCCCAGGGTACATGGAGGCCAGCACATTTACCGTCTGCTCGGCGCCTCCATTGGCGAGAAACCACGGATGCACAATCGCGATTCGCATTTTTCGGTATTACCCTCAGGGATCCAAGCACGGCGTACAGCGCGGGGATTCGCCGCCGGCCAGACTTTAGGAAAGAATTAAGCGACTCTCATCGAGCAAAGTAAGCTTTGGCCAAACCTCTTCCGTGTGCGTACCACAAGGATGCCGGGACGCGTCGGCCCAGGGCCGCCATCAAGGCCGCGCGCAACAGATCGTAAAGGACAAATCCACACCAAAGCGTCATCATGCCGTGCTTTTTCTGGACGCGACCCATCCCCAACCCATATTGGTAAGTGCGATCAGCCGTGACCGACGCATTGCGTACATCCTTCCTGGGATGTCCGATGTACCATTTGGCTTCGAATCGGCCACGCAACCCGCGAGCCATGGCCGTCAGGATAAAGTCGGTATCCTCACTTGCGCGATAGGGTGTGCTGCCTCCCAGCCCAAGTTCCTGGTCGAATTGAATCTGGCGCGTCCGCTGGGTCGAACGAAGGAAACAGCAGTAACTAACTGAGGTGCGAAAAACGTTCAACGGTGTCAGATCACATGAACTCTTGTGCCACCTGTTTCCGCTTCGTTCTCCGTTGCTATCACGCGAAGTCACGCACAGGATGTCGTACTTGGGATTCGAGTTGAACCAATCGGACACATTCTTCAGAGTTTCGAGAGGATACCAACAGTCGTCATCGGGGAACCCAATGATCTCCCCCTTCGCAAGGCTCAAACCCAAATTGCGTGCTCGAGAGATTCCCGGACTGCTCCGGAGACGCCGAATTTTTTCTTTTCGCAGGCTCCTCTCAATGACCGGCGCCAAGCGCTCGTCTTCGTTTTGGTCGACGACGATCAACTCGTAGTCGCCTATCGCCTGCTCGTCCAGGGAGGCGATCAAATGGGCTAGTTCGGAGGTGCGGCCTTTAGTAGCGGTAACCAGTGAGAAGCGCGGCATATCAATGAGAGTCTCGTAAACTTTCGCAGAAAACATAAATGCTATACTGACTTATCGTGGTGAAATCGAAACCAAAGATATTGTTGATCGACATTGGCGCACCCTTTGGCGGCGTCGAAACTTACATCGTGAGTCTTTGCGCGCTCCTTCGAGCGGACTGCGAACTGTTTTGCATTTGCGCGCTTCCCGAGCTTAGGGCTCGATTGAAACCTCTCGGCGTCCAGGTTGTGTGTATCCCCATCACATTTAACCGTTGGTGCAAAATTCTTAGGTTTCTGCTGGCCGCGCCGGTGTTGTTGTATCTCATCTTTCGACACCACATCCAGGTCGTCCAAGTGAACGGCTATCTCGAATCCTTACTTATGCTGCCCGCGAGGCTACTCGGCTGCCGCACGATTCGCACCGCGCATGGACCGTCCGAAGTGGACCGCTACCAATGGTACAAGCGACCCGAGATGTTCTTGCCCCGCTTGGCATCGCTGTATTGTCTTCGTCTCGCCTCTCGCGTGGTTTGCGTGTCGGAGGCGGTCAGCGAAGATGTTCTAAAGGTAGTGCCCGCATCGCGTGTCTGTGTGGTGGCAAACTGGGTGTCTTCTGTCCCGGATCAGATTCCAGATCGTTCCGTGCTCAATTCTCCTCTGAAGATTCTCTACGTCGGGCGTCTCGAAGAATATAAAGGTCTCGACCTGCTCTTTGGGGCCGTGAGAGATTTACCCGCAGCGGAAATCATTGTTGTGGGTCAGGGAAGCTATCGCTCGCAGCTGGAACAAATTGCTGACGGACTGCGAGTCACCTTCGAAGGCTTTCAGCCGAACACTTCTGACTACTATCGCGATGCCGACATCTTCGTCAATCCTTCTCGTGGCCCAGAAGGACTTCCTTTGGTATCGCTTGAGGCTATGGCTCAGGGCACGCCGTGTCTTTTCAGCGATCTTGGTGTACATCGTGAGATTTCCCAAGACGGTCAAGGTGCAAGCCTGTTCAAATCCGGAGACATGAAGGACCTGCGCGAACGTTTGCAGCTCCTTCTTTCGGATCGCAGCTACAGACAGGGCATTGTGGGAGCGGCACGGAGAATCGTCTCAGCAAAATATAGTTCGCAGGCTGCTTTGCAGGGCTACAGCAAGGCTTTCGATTTGGCTTGATCGTCATTACTCGAAGTTGTGCGGACATACTGCCTTCGCAAGCCGATCCTATTCTTCGCTGCCCACTAAACTAGGGCTTCTGAGAACGTGGTGCGATTTTCCGGGCCGGCAAAGCCACATCAAATACCCGCCATTCATCAATGCGAGCAAGCCATCCGTTAGCAAGCTGCCCCAGGCCGCTCCCAACCAACCATATCGTGGAATCAGAGCCACGTTCAGACCGAGGCTGGCCACCGCCGCCGCCACTTGCGAGCTCGTTCGGTAGGTCTGTAAACCAGCCCCTGTTAGCGCGCTTCCGGTCATCTGGTGGACGCTTCGGAAAACCGGGATAAGGCACAGCCACCGAAGCGCCAAAATGCTGTCTCTGAAGCCCTCCCCTACGATATGCGGAATCAGAGGAGCAAGTACAAACATCCCTACACTGCAACATAGCGCCAAGGGCAGCGCGCGTTTCAGCAGCGTGTAAGCTAGGTGGGAAGAACGCCTTAGTCCAGCCGCTCCTTCGCGGAAAAATCGCGGCATGGCGGCATCTCGAATCGATAAAACAGGAATGGTGGCAATGTCTACCACACGATAAGCCATTGTATAAATGCCGTTTGCCACGTACATGCCGTAATGGCTCAGCATCATCTTATCGACGTCGTTGTAAACCGAAGTTGTCGACGTTGCAAAGGAGTACCCAAAACCCTCCGCCGCGCCGGAAAAAAGCAGTTTTGGCTTAAATTTCGGCCGGCCGTATTTCACGGTCACGGCGATCACAGCAGTGAGTGCCGCAATCAGCGAAACCATCATCGACGCAACGGCCCATTGCCGAGCCGTCGCGTGATGTAATCGGAGGAGCATCGCCCCCGCTGCCAAGAAGCGCAGAAAATTCGTCAGAAGACTCAGCATCGCGGTGATTCGAAGCTTTTCGAACGTCTGGAAGACCTGCCCGGCACACGTTGCAAGTTGGCTACAGAAGCAGTTTCCAACGGCGCACAAAATGACAATCGAAGCGCTCACTGGGTCCAGAAGATGTTTCGCGATTACGTGAAGAGCGCCGACAACCACAAAGCTCGTGACCGACGTTACTACGAGCACGTTTCCCCAATATAGCGGGAGCAGCTTGTGGTCCGAGCTGACATACCGGATTAGCAACGTTCCTGTTCCTAGAGTGCTATACGCGGAAGGCATGGACGCCAGGGCGAAGGCCCCAGCATATATGCCGTATTCTTTGGTTCCGAGAAGGCGCGCCAGCAAAACAAAGTAGATTGCCTGCAGGAGGAAACCGAGTCCCTGCCCAATGAAAACCCAGCCCGCGTTTCGCGCCAGGTCGCTGTTCTGAATCTTCCGCAACTCTTCTTTCAGGAATTTCATGCGGCAATTTCAGCTAGACGCAGACAGTGAGAAGAGGTCTCTCTTGTTCTTGCCCGTGGACTAGTCACGGATCCTTAACTAAGCGCGCTTACTCTACGTTCACAGATCGCGCACTCTTTTGAGGGTGCGAAGGAAAATTGGCGGCGTGACATCCCGAACCAATTTGCGCAACGCCGAGCCCTTCTTGCGGTAGAGGCTGGGGCCATAGATCGATGTGTGAGGCGGAGGCGCTTCTTGGCCAGCTGTTCGAGCCGTGTGGTAATACACAAGAAAACAGTCACGGCTTCGACCTTCCGGACAGGTTACACGTTGGGGGACACCGTGAAAATTCTTATCCGTAATCTCAAAAATCACCGTCCGATTAAAAATCGGCTGGACGATCCCTTCGCACCGGGTAGCATCGGAATTCCACAATTCGAATTGCCCGCCGTACTCAGGCTTCCAATCCTTGTTCAAGTAGATGATCAGCGAAAGTCGGCGATTCAAACCAGTTTCGTAGGCTGTGTTGCGGTCCGCGTGGACATCGAACTTCCCGCCCCGGGGCATGATGTGGTATCCACCGCCTTGCAGGTACGGATCAGGTAGTAGCTCCCATATCCCCGTCAGTTCTGAGAGGAAATATAGGAAGGCTGCGGAGTGGAGAAACGCGGTCAATTGAAAACCGGTCTCGCCCAGTTCTACAGCCGAACGCAGATTGTAGGTTCGGAGTTTCTCGTTGTTTTCGTGAACCCAGTGATTGTCCGACATCGACGGTATTTCCTGAATAAGCTTATCCAGTATGTCGTTGGAGAACAGGTTGTCGACAATGAGGTGGGGAAAAGGTTTGGCGTTTTTGAAGGCGGAACTGAGGTTCTCCACACTGTCGGGCAGAGCAATCTGCCCTCTCAGCAAAGATGCGATGGACTTCATAGGCTCGCCGCGATCCTTCGACCGCTCCTTGTGAGCTTGCCCAACCACCTGTACTGTCTCAACAATCGGCATTGAACCTCACTTTTCTACCGGATGATACTAGCTGACGTCGCCGCGCCAAGGATGGATTGTGTTCCGAGAAGAAAGTTCTTTACATGGCTGAACGGAACATAAACGATATCCTTCGGCTGTAGCTCGAAGTCTTTTTCTTTCCCCAACATGATGTTCTTGAGTGAAATTGTTTTTTCTTCGTATCCGTTTGCCGTGGGCCGCAAGAGCCGAGTGTTGTTCTCGGCGGCCGTTCTGGTGGTCCCTCCCGCCATGGCGAGGGCTTGCAGCATAGTAATTTTCCCGTTTTCGCTCATGACGTATCCACCGGGCCGGTTGAGATCTCCGAGCATGTAAACGATGCCCGCCAGTGGGACGATTACCTGGTCTCCAGGATTCACTTTTGCGACCGCGCCGGCCAGCGAGGCGCGATCTCTTCCCAGCTGAATCCGTTCTGGTTCGCCATCGCTCCCTTTCCGCCGGATCAGGATTTCGGTACTGGCAGTATCTTTCAAGCCTCCCGCGTCGGACAATATATCCAGGAGGTTGTGAGTGGAGAAAATCGGCACGACACCCGGCTTCATGACTTCCCCGACCACCGTGACGCCCTGCGTAGTGTATTCCTCGACGAGAACCGTGACGCTTGGACGTTTTGCGTAGTCGCCTTCACGCAACCTCAAGGCAATCTCCCGGCCGAGATCTTCCGCGCTTAACCCCGCCGCCTTTACTTCCCCGATCAACGAGAGAGTGACGTTGCCCTGGTCGGAAATTCGAACGTGCTGCTCCAACTCAGGCATGTCGTATACCGTGACGTGAATCAGGTCCCCGGGCCCTAGCTTTAGGTCGCTCTTCAGGTCGTTATTGTTTGCGGTCGCCGGCGCGGCGGCGGTCTGGTTCTGTCCCGGAGTAACCTGCGTCTGGATCTGAGCGACGACTGGCAGCGCCCCCAACAGAACAACGGCGAACGCAAAAGTGAGCTTGCTATTCATGACCTGCTCCCCATTGATTCTGTGCGAAAGTAAGTGTCGTGACCGTAGTATCCGTAGTAGCTATCGGAAAACTTGTCGATTGCATTGAGCAGTACGCCCAGGATGTTGCCGCCCGAAGTGCTCACCATCGTTGACGCTCGCTGCAATGCATCGCGGCTTGTAATTCCGTGGCGAGCGACGATGACGATGCCGTCCGTGGCTGGGGCCAGAACGACCGTGTCCGTTACCAGTAGAACGGGCGGAGTATCAACAATCACAAAGTCATACTCGCCGCGCCATTTTTCCAGAAGAATGGACATCTGCGGCGAACCCAAAAGGTCCGCGGGGTACTGGGGTTGCGGACCAGAGGGCAGGAAAAACAGGTTTTTGTGAATGGGCGAGCGGGCGATCACGCCCTCACAGCTTCCGAATACCAGCGCTGTGCTCAGCCCTTCGCGGCATCCCACGTCGATCCGGAGCTCTTTTTCAACGGCGGGGCGACGCATGTCGGCATCGACCAGCAATACTTTTGACCCTTGCTGCGCCAGAACCAGAGCAAGATTGAGCGCCGTGGTGGTCTTACCGTCACCAGGCAAAGGACTCGATACCGCGATCACCTGCGATCGGTTGCTCTGTTTGGCAGCCAGCAGTACGGCCGTGCGAATCGCCCGGAAACATTCGCCGACCATAACGTCCATTTCAACGATTAGTTTCGTGCGCGGTAATTCCGATGGCACGATGGTTCCGTTCGTGCCAGGCTTTTTCGCTGTGGTCAGTAGACTCGTCTTGCTGCTGGCAAGTCTCTTGCCGTTCACCGTCGGTCTCAAAACCTTATATCGGGGAACAAATCCGAGCGCCGGTAGTCCCGTGATCATGCCAATCTGGTTGACGGAGGTAACCGTGCCGTCGACGGCTTCCATCAATACAACCGTGCAAACCGCACCAATCAGCGCAAATGCGAATCCTCCTGCCAGCAACAGGAGCGACCTAGGCTGTGCTGGAACATCCGGCACTCGGGCTGGATCGACGATGTAAGCATTTGTTGCCTGGAGACTACCCATCACGCCAGCTTCTTTGAGCTTTTTCAGCAAGCCCTGGTACAGATCCTGGGATGACGCCGCCTCGTTGGCGGCAATTTCATACTGAATTGTCTTGTCATTCAGATTTTCGGCAACGGTCTTCTGTTCCTGAAAGACTTTCCGGGCCATGCTCTCGGTATGGGATGCAATCTCCAGATCATTCTTGGAACGCTGGGCGAGCCGGTTCGACTCTTCTTTAATCGACGATTGGACCGACAGTAGCTGTTGATTCGCTTCGATGACCTGCGGATTCTTAGAGCCATACTTCTCTGTTAACTCCCCGAGCCTAGCCTTGCTGAGTGCCTCCTGAGCTCGCAACGCTTGGATCGTCGAAAGTTCATTGATGGGCGTCACTCCGCCACCTGTCACTCCCACACTGGCGCTGGTTGCCAGCCCTGCGATCACTTCCGGATCGCCCGTCTGCATCGCCCGGTACGCTGCTTCCTTCACGATGCGAGTTGCTTGAGCGCTGGCGAGCGAGGCGTCGAGGGCCTCAAGATGAGCAAGAATCGTATTGTGTTTATCCTGCCCAACGCCGTAGATCTCTGCTTCCTGCTGCAGTTTGGATGCGCGCGCCTGATCGGCTTCCATCTTCGCTTTCAGTTCTTCGAGCTGCTTGCCCAACCAGCCGGTAGCCTGCGAGGTCGCGAGGTATCTGGTTTGAAAGCTGTAATCGATATAGTCGCTTAGCAGTCTGTTCGCCCCCGTCGACGCCAGGTAGCGGTCGGGGCTGAAGAACGTGACTTGAATCATCCGCGAGCCGGGCACGATCTCAACCTTAAGATTTTTGTGGAACTTCTTTAGGACCGCGACTCGGCGCTTAGGCGCTTGGTCCAAAGGCAGATCGCCTTCGGAAGGTTCCGGAGCTCGAAAAAGATCAAGAAAACGACCAGGCAGATCCAAGATCGTCATCTTCGGCTTGTAGTCCGCGGTCTGCTCGAGATTCAGCTCCTTGATAAGCCGGAGAGCAAGCGTGTCCGACTCGAGGATCGCAGTCTGCGTTTGCAACGTGATGTTGTAGTCGAGAGCGTCGGATTGCTGCGCTGCTCCGCCATTCAGCCCCAGCATGTCCGCATTCTGCTTATCGAATTCCAGGGTCGCTTCCCCCGCGTAACGCCGGGTCGCAACGCACAAGTAAAGAATGACGAGCGCAAGCACCGCTCCCACAAAAATAAGGGCCGCCTTGCGTCGCCGCTTCAGCGATCCCAGCACGTCCCGCAAGGTTAGCGGCTGACCAGCTTCAGCCGGCCGCGAATCCAGAAACAAACGCGCATCCGCTGGGAGTTCCTTAGGCCGTGGTTGAATGCTCATCGGTGTGTTCATCGTCTTGCTCCGTCGTTTAGAAATTCGCTCGTTTCGAATGTGCTGTGATTGCAAGAATCTACGAAGGCCGTTGGAACTGATGCAAACTCGGCGCCATTTTCATCGCATCCCTATATCTGTTTTTGATCATTGCCCCGTTCCGCCGAGGACCACCGCGATGGTCCTGAGTAGAATTTTACAATCCAGCCAAACACTCCAATTGTCGACATATTGAGTGTCCAGCGCGATGTAACTCTGAAAGGAAGGATTTTTTCGCGCCGCCACTTGCCAAAGACCGGTGATGCCAGGCACGACGTCCAGTCGGCGCAAATGGTCGGGAGAATATTGTTCGTATTCACTGCGGACCGGGGGACGCGGGCCCACCATGCTCATGTCGCCCTTCAATACGTTCAGTAATTGCGGTAGTTCATCGATACTGAATTTACGAAGAAACCTGCCTAAAGGCGTGATTCGGGGATCGTTCGCAATTTTGAATAAAATTTCTTCCCGCTCGTTAAGGTGGTGCAAGGAATCTCGCAATTCATCGGCATTGGCGACCATCGTCCGGAATTTGTAGCAAACGAAATCCCTGCCTTTTTTTCCAATCCTCGGGGATCGGTACAATACTGGTCCGGGGGACGTCAATTTCACAACAAGCGCTACGATCGCCAGGAGCGGCGACAGCAGAATCAGGGCCGCCAGCGCAGAGATGATGTCGATGATCCGTTTCACTAGAAGGCCTACAGTTGGGATTGACTGATGACAAAACGACATCAGCGGTATATGCCCGAGGTATTCAATGGGCGCCGACGAGCCAAGCCCGTCGTACAAGTCCGGGACTACGCGCGCATCGATTCCATGGCGGCGGGCTTCAAAAATCAAATGCTTCACCAGATCCCGATCTTCCGGAGCGGTGATAAAAATTTCGTCGATGAAGTGGCTGCGTACGATGCGCGGGAGATCCTGGATGCTCCCAAGATTGCTGAAGTCGTTTCCCACTGCACGACGTTCTGGCCAATACTTGGGCGTTGCATTCTGCCGGCGGTCCAGAAATCCCTTCACAGCAAGTCCTAAATACTGGTTTCGTGAAAGGTGAGTTTCCAAATCGCGTCCCAACCGGCCCGCACCTACAATCAGCACGTTCCTTCGGTCTAGCCCGTCGGCAACTCTTCTCCATCGCAGGAGTCGCCGAACCATCATGGCGGTCGCGCTTAACACCACGGTTTCGACGACGACCTCGCGAGAAATACCCTTTGCGCCCGAAATGAAAATGACTGCGGTTTCAATAAGCGCTGCAATGGCAATCGCCTTGAACAAAACCACCAGCTCATGCCGCGCGGTGCGGGTTTCTTGCACGGAATAAACCTTGTATACATGGCAGGATAGAATCAAAAATCCTGCGTACAAAATTAGGAAGCCGATATGCTTGACGATGCTAGGTTGGTCGAGTGCGTTCCAATCCGCCGTGGCAATCGGGAACCGCAAAATCGTCGCGAGAAACGCAGATGCGAAAACCATAACCAGATCGCCTGCGACGAAGAACATCGTTACGTCTTGCTTGACGCTCTTGGTCTTAGGCCGTTGCTCGAAAGCTATGACCGGTATCGGTGATATCTGTAAATTCAACTCGTCCTCGTTTTCATCGAATGTGGGTGGCCAGTCGATTGACTGCCTCAAAATGAAAATGCTTGCCGCAGGGGCGCTGTTGCGCGTCCGATTCGCAAGGTTCAAATCGAGTTGGGTGTCTACAACCTACTGCGAACAACTAAGGGCCGGGCGGCCTAGAGCCAGTGCGTAAAGATCCATGAAAAGGGGGCAGTTGGAGAGATCGGCTCGAATAATTAAGAAACATCGCCTACGTCAGGTCAAGCGTCACACGGTTTGATCGTTCCCTCCTTTCTTTGCACTTCACTCCGTATAAGACTCGTGAACGTCATTGGGTCACCAGCTAAGCTGCGGCGCTGCGCGAGGCTCCGACCGGCTTCACGTTAAAGCCGTACACGCTGATAGCCATGGATCGCTGTATCAGTTCGATCGAAATGACGAGCTTTGTATCCGGGCCTCTGCCAACGAGGGTACCTTCTATTCCGTCCAGTGCCCCTCCGATGATACGGACGCGCTCGCCGATGTTGAGAAAAGGACACGGAGAACAGTCGATCCGCTCGGATAGTACCGAACGAACGTCCTCGATTTCCTTTTCGGGGACAGCAAGCGGCCCCAATTGGTTCCCAACGAAGTTGATCACGCCGGGCACCTTCAGAACCCGAACCTGGGATTCCCGGGAAGACGGGATCTGAACGAACAGATAGGACGCAAACAGCGGCACGGTAACTTCTTTTTTCCGGTCACTCCAGCGATGTACTTCCGTGATCAGGGGAAGGAAAACCCGAATTCCAAGGTTCTCTAGAACACCGGCCGCAACTCTTTCCTGCCGCGACTTAGTATAGATGGCGTACCATGTGGCTTGTTCAATTATGATGGCTTGATCCTCGCGATCGAGCAGAGCTCCGCCGTCTTGGGTCCCAAAAAGCGGTTCCAGTATTACTGATCCTCGAGCTACGTCGCGTTGCGGGGATATTCGCGAAGACTTTAGGACAACGGGTCTAATTCACCCGAGTGCGTTCTTATATTCTGCTTCCCAGTCTAAAGCAAGCTTGAATTTTCCATCGGCAGTATGCAAAAATTCGCGCCCGGTAAGGACCGAAACGCATTTCCTGAACCTCAAACTTTTCCTTGGATGTAATTAGGGCGAGTCTCGAACCTCGCCTCGGTTGTTTTGCACGTGCTCCCAGTGAAAGTACCAAACGGCAGCTTTTACATCCGCGCGCAATTGGAGACTGAGCCAGCGACTGCACTCGCCGCCGTCGAGTTTTCCTATTATCGTTTGCTGAAGCAGGTCGCCAAGTGAGCGCTGAGACTACCAATTCCAATGCGAATCCTCAGCTTCGGCGCAACTCGCTTGGTCTTTCAGAATTGGTGTTCCAGGGGGTCACCCACATCGCACCGGCGACCAACATGGTGTTCACGTTTCCGATCATCGCCCTCAAGGCCGGACCGGTCATGCCGCTTTCGTTCCTGCTGGCCACAATGGTGTGCTTCTTTATCGGGAACACCGTGTCCCAGTTTTCCCGATACATTCCGTCGAGTGGCGGCTACTACTCGTTCGCCACCCGTGGACTGGGAAGTCGCAGCGGCTTCATGGCCACCTGGAGCTACCTGATCTATGAAATCCTCGGCACCGCCGGATGTACCGGTTTCCTTGGCTACCTTGTCTCGGACATGTTGCGATTGCAATTCCATGTGAACATCCCCTGGTGGTCTCTTGCATTGGCCACATCTGCCCTCATCTGGTCGCTTACCCACCATGGCATCCAGCTGTCGGCTCGCGTCACTGCGCTTCTGGGCGGGCTCGAAGTGCTCATTATGTTGGCGCTCGCAATCACTTTTCTGTTCCATCCAGGATCGGGATCCACGTATACGGCGCCGCTGGATCCGTTTGCATCACCCCATTACTTCAGCGGCATCTTGGCTGGCATGGTTTTCTCCATTCTGGCGCTGAGCGGCTTCGAGGCGCCCGCACCGCTCGCCCAGGAAGCCCGGCGTCCCGCACGATTCGTCGGCCAGGCGATCACGTTCTCACTGATTGCTATCGGCATCTTTTACATTTTCGCGTCGTACGCAAGCTCGATCGGCTGGGGAACCGGGGACATGGCTGCCTTCGCTTCCAATCCCAATCCGTATTACGTTCTTGGCCACACTCTGTGGGGCGCAGGCTGGTGGTTCGTTGCCCTCGCTATCATCAACAGTGCCGTCGGTGTCGGTCTCGCCTGCACGAACTCCGCGTCACGCGTGATGTACACCATGGGTCGGGCAGGCACGCTTCCTCGTGGTTTCGGGCGCGTTCATCCCAGGCACCAGACACCTGCCTTTGCGATCGCCTTCGTGCAGTCAACCGGCATCGCGGCAATCCTGCTGGTAGGGTTGCTGTTGAAACCAGAAAGCATTTTCGGTTTCCTGGAAACTATTGCCACACTTGCGGTCATCGTCCTCTACGTCATGGCGAACCTGGCCTTAACGCGCTATATGCGCCGCGAACAACCTGCTAAATTCACCGTCTGGCAACACGTAGTGCTGCCTTGGATCGCGACCCTCGCTCTGATACCCGTCCTCTTCGTCACCGTTTACCCAGAACCCTCATGGCCCTACAACATAACGCCGTACCTGTTTCTCGCAGCACTCATCGGCGGCTTTGCCTACATGCAATGGCGCGAGTCGCGCAATCCCGGAGCGCTTCTCAGAGGTGCAACGATGCTCATTCACAGCGGCGACCTCTGTGAAAGCGAGCTGGATCGTGACGAACCCGTAACCCCTATATCCCCTATATAGTCTCTGCACCGTGAAACGAGAGCCATCGCGCCGTACCGTGGCGACCATCCTTCCCTCCCTAGCAAATGGGAATTGCGGTAAGGACAAGACTTACACGAAAACCAGTCGCGTTCAAAAACGTCCTGCGCTGTTATTCGTGCGGCTAAATTCGACCGCTTTGACCGACCTGGAGGGAGGAGCGAAGGAGCGCGTGTATTCTCTCAGGCGTTCTTGCACAATGCGACACCGCGGGACGACTCAGGAGCCGCGAAATGATTTGGCGAGCGCCGTCAGCAAGCTGGTGATCACTACTGCTTCTCTCATAATTTCTCCGGATTGTTCAATCATTGGGGAACGAGGCCAGATTGCTCAATTGTCACTTTCGTGCGCAACGACGACCTATACCGGTACGCCTTCTTCCTTGCGAAAATCAGCGAAGGCACCGCTACGCTCAGCAAGCCGCTTCAAGAGCGGCGCAGGCTGCCAGATTTCGCCGTGCTGACGATGAAACTCGGCAACCCGTTCATATACCTGCTTTAGTCCGACGGTGTCGGCGTACCACATCGGGCCGCCGCGATAGGCGGGGAAGCCGTAGCCATTGAGATAAATAATGTCGATATCCGAGGCGCGAAGTGCGTAGCCCTCCTCTAAAATGCGTGCGCCCTCGTTGACCAGAGCATAAAGGCAGCGGTCCAAGATTTCTTGAGAGGAAATTTTACGTTGCGCGATGTCCGCTTCGGCTACCCATTTTCGAACGTAGTCATCTACGGCAAGATCCAGCGTCGCGCGGCGCTGGTCGTCGTATTTGTACCACCCTGCTCCGGTTTTCTGGCCGTAACGGCCCAGTTCGCAGAGGCGATCTTCGGCGAAGGGCTGCCGGACGCCGGGTTTTTCCAAATGGCGGTACTCTTTCCGGATGCGCCAGCCAACATCCAGGCCTGCAAGGTCGCCCGTGGCTAGCGGGCCCATCGCCATCCCGAAATCGGTCAGGGCACGGTCCACCGCTTCGATGGTCGCACCTTCTTCTATCAGGAATTGTGCTTCGCGGCGGTAAGGTCCAAACATCCGATTGCCGACGAAGCCTCCGCAGTTGCCGACGAGGACGCCAACCTTGCCGAGCGCCTTCGACAGTTGCATGCATGTAGCGATCACTTCCCTTGAAGTGAGCTCGCCACGGACGACTTCCAGCAATCTCATCACATTCGCAGGGCTGAAGAAATGCGTTCCAATAACGAAATCAGGCCGTGATGTGGACGAAGCAATCTCGTCGATGCTTAGCGTGGAGGTGTTGCTGGCAAGGATGGTGCCCGGTCTACAAACGCGATCGAGCTCGTTGAAGACCTCTTTCTTGAGGGCCATACCTTCGAAAACGGCTTCTATAATCAGATCAACGTTGGAAAAATCGTCGTAGGTTAGTGTCGGTGTGATGCGCTTCCAGCGCTCGTCGGCAGCCTGCTGAGAAAAACGGCCACGCTTCACGGAGTTCGCGTAGTTCAGTTGGATCGTGTCTAGTCCACGATTCAGAGCCGCCTGATCCGTCTCCTTCAGAAGCACAGGGATGCCCGCATTGGCGAGCACCATGGCAATGCCCCCGCCCATCGTGCCTGCACCAATAACCGCCGCGGACTTGATCGCGATCGTCGGAGTTTCTTTGGGTACAGCGGGAATCTTCGTGACTTCGCGCTCGCTGAAGAAAACATGGATCAGCGCTTTGGATTGTTCGGAGAAGAGGCATTCGATAAAAAGTTTCTGCTCGACTTTACAGCCTTCTTCGAAGGACATTGTGGTAGCAGCTTCAACGGCATCGATGGCAGCAGCAGGAGCGAGCAGGCCCCGGTGTTTCTTGGCTGAGGATTCGCGGGCGGAGGAAAAAATCGTGGTGTTGTTTGTTTTGTCTTCAAGCTTTTCATTGCGGTCACGCGTCTTCGGCCCAGGTTTAGTCGCGACCTCACGGGCAAACGCAATCGTTCCGGCGAGGAGATCGCCTTCGACGATGCGGTCGATGATGCCGACTTTTAGCGCTTCTTCGGCTCCGATTGGATTGCCACTGACGCACATTTCGATGGCTTTCGCGACGCCAGCCAGCCGGGGAAGGCGTTGCGTGCCCGCCGCGCCGGGAATGAGGCCGAGCTTTACCTCGGGCTGGCCGACTTGCGCGCTCGGAACGGCGACGCGATAGTGGCCTGCCATCGCGAGTTCTAGACCGCCGCCAAATGCGGTTCCGTGGATGGCTACAATCACAGGCTTGGTGCAGTCCTGGATTTTCAAGAGGAGCGGAAGCAGGCCCGCACCGCGAGGCTTACCCGAAGTCATTTTGCCAAATTCTTTAATGTCTGCCCCAGCGACGAACGTACGACCTGCTCCGATGAGTACCGCGGCTTTAACGCTAGCGTCCTGCGCGATCTGATCGAGAGCCTCGGAAATACCTTCGGGTACGCCTGGACTAAGCGCGTTTACGGGAGGATTGTTGATCGAGATAATGGCGATGCCATTTTCTCTTGTAAGCTGAACGAGATCGGTCATAGAAGCTCCTGTGGAATCCATCGCGAAATGGGAATTATCCAAATGCAAGAAGGCAGCCACGGCGTCAAGTTGACATAGGACCGCTGGCAGCCTGTCAATCCGCGCGAGGCCAACAGATGGCGCCACTTGTTGTCGAAAACGCCAAAGCTCATCGGCTTCAAATTGGTTGGGTCGACGCCTACGTATGCTCTGGGTTCGAAACCATAACGAAAAGGCGTTGGCGCAAAAGCATTAAGCATCGCAAGGAATAAGGGTGAGGCTTTGTCAGTTCACACGGGGCTAAGAAGGGCGCGGCGTGAGGCTTCCGCGTGCGCCTCTAGGGCACGTCGGTAGCACCAAAAAAACGACACAGTTCTGTTACTAGGATCTCAGGGTTATTTAAGGGGATAAAGTGCCCTGAGTCAACCATATGGACTGTCGACTGAGGAATCAACGCACCTGCACGGTGGGCGAACAGTTCCGGCACGGCTTTATCGTGAGCACCCTGCAAAATGAGGGTAGGGACCGCGAGACACGGTAGCATTGCCGGCACGGTGGACAAAAGCTCGGCTGGATCTCCGAAGCGAAGGACAGACATCAACCGCCAGGCACCGAGCAACCCCGAGAAGGGAGCACGAAAGTCTTCGAGGAGGCCGTCGCGTTCCGCCCGAGTTTTCGCCAAAGCCATGCGCATAGCGATTTTCCAAAAAATGACGCTAATGAGCGGGGCAAGAAGTTCACCGACAACCGGAATCCGAATCAGCCGGAAAAGATGAAACGGTTTCAACTCCGGAAACATGGCCGGCGACAAAAGCACGAGATGGTCTACGTGCTGCTGAAACCGGTAGGCGTAGTGCACGGCAACCGCGGAACCCGCATCATGGCCAACCACGTGCCATTTCTCGATTTTGTGTTCCACCCGAATTTGCTCAATCTGTTCGGCAAGCACCTCCAACTGGTTCGCACCATATGGGACTTGCGGAGTCCGGCCGAGTCCCGGCAAATCAACAGCAAGACATGTAAAGCGATCACGCAACCTGTCGATGGTGCGGCTCCACAGCCGGCTGTTGGTGGGCATGCCGTGTATGAACAAGATGGGATACCCTGATCCGCGCGAAAACAGATACATATAGGCCCCTTTTAGCTCGCCCTTACGAAAATGCGCGACAAAGCCTGAAAAAAATCCATTCACTTAGCCGGAAGAATCCCAGCACGGAAACAAAAAGAAACGTCGAGAGGATTCCGTTTGGCTTCACGCGCGCATACAGAAGATTCAGTGTCCACGCAGGGCTGATGTAAGTGGTTCCCGCGTGCCGTATGCCAATGCGATTTCTCACGGGGGGCTGGTAGACAATATTTTCGATTCCACTGTTGAAGAACAGCGCGACCTGGCGCATGCGCGTGCCATAGCAGATCCTTGCGCGTAGCGGCACGCTCGACCGTTTGCGATAACTGATAATCAGCCGTGACGCTTCCGCCGCGTGCCGGAGCGCTGCGGTAACGCCATTTGACGTGATGGGATCGACCATGGCGCCCGCTTCACCGGTGATGAACCAGTTGGGTCCCGTCACGCCGGAATAAACGCGAGATCGAAACGAGGTGGCGCTGGGTGGACTCATGGCGCCTGCTTCCATGAGTCCGGAGAAACGTGGAAACTTCAAGAGCTGCTCGCGAAAAACGTCGTCCACAGACAGGCCCTGTTGACGTTTGCGCTTCATGGCCTCGGCAGTGGTGATGTACCCCACGCTGACAACTGCGGGGCGGATAGGAATTTCCCAAATCCAGTCGAGATATTCAGACGGCTTTGGCTCCATGTAAATCGTGGTGCCCTCAACCGCGTCGTTGACCGGGAAGTACGTCCAAATGGCTACTTTTGGAGGACCATTGTGGGTAGCGCGGAGATTGAACTGACGAGCCAGAAAGGATGTTGCGAATCCCGACGCGTCAATGAACCAACGTGAAGCGAATTCTTCTCCACCTGCGGTGTGGACAGAGGAGATTCGCCGACCATTCCGTTCCACTCCGACTACCTTGTCCTTAACCAGCGTGACGCCACAGTCGATCACCTTCTTGAGTAGCTCTTCATCCAGCCGAGTACGATCGACGTGCAAGGTGCGGAGCTCGACGTGGAAGGGCGCCTCGCCGAGCCGGGGAACCGGCACATAGTCTTCGGGGTTGCCTTCAGGCAACTTCAGACGGACGTGTCGTTTCCAAGTGCCCATGTGAACTCCGACGACGTCGTCCATGGGCAGGCCAAGATTCTTCAGCAGGTCGGGGCTTGACCAATCCAAGGACTCCCCCACTGGCTGGCGACCGCCTTCCGCAGGATCGATGCAAATGACCTTGAGGCCGGCTTTTGCGAGGTGCAAACACGCCGCCTTTCCAGCCAAGCCACCGCCGATGACAGTCACGTCACAAGTTTTGGCAGGCCACGAATCTGGCATAAGGGATTCAAATCAGTGTGGCGGGAACCTATCACCTCAATCTGAGGCCATCCATAGTAGGAAAGAACTAGGGTCAGCCAGCGCGGCATGAGTGCCCTTCCCCAGCCAACCCTTGTCTCTAGAACTGAAACTTGAGCGCCAGTTGCACAATGCGCCCGGGCTGCGCCGCAACAATCTGTCCAAACCCCGGCGAATTAATGTCGTTGTTCGGCAACTCGAAATTCACATTGTTGAAAATGTTGAACACTTCCGCCCGGAATTGGACATTCATTCTTTCGCGGATCGGAATCGTCTTGATCGCCGAAAAATCCCACTGCTGAAACGCCGGTCCATCCATGGTGTTGCGCCCCACGTCACCAAACTGCCCGGTCGCCGCGCTTGCAAACGCACTGGTGTTGAACCAGCACGCGGCGGTCCGAATCGGGATCCCTCCGGGACATGTCCCCGCATTCGGATCGCCCACAATATTCGGCCGGCTGCTGAAGAATCCGGAAATTTCCGGCGCGCTTCCTTGCAGCGACGGGTTGCTCGAATCGTAGACGGTAAACGGCGTATTGCTCATCAGCGTCGTGATCCCGTTCACCTGCCAATTCCCTAGGATGTGCCCGTACCAGTTGTCGGGGTGCTTGTACCACGGCAAATCCCACTGATAGCTCCCCACAAACCGGTGCCTGGCATCGAACATCGACCGGCCATACTCCGCCTTCACATCAAACGGGTTCTGGGCTAGATCGTTTTCTCCCGCCACGCTCTGCGACGCCGACCCCGTAATGTTGAACGACGACACGTCATCCAGCGTCTTCGAAAGCGTATACGACAACAGCATCGAGAACCCGTGCGCAAATCGCCGCTTCAAGCTGACTTGCAGCGCGTTATACGAAGAGTCCGAAATCCCCGCGATCTCGCCCACCGAGGAATACGTGCACGGCGTGGTTCCCGTAACCGTGCATCCCGAATACAACCGCCTCTGGTCCGCATTGTCCTGCGTCGATTCTCCGGGAATGTACACCGCCGGATTCGCCTCGATAAACCGCGGCAGCTTCGTTCCTTTCGTTCCGATGTACCCGACCTCCAGCAGCCAGTCGCCGGCCAACGCGCGCTCGATATTCAAATTCCAGTCCTGTGCGTACGGCAGCCGCAGGTTTTGATTCAAAACCAGCAGCGTCATATCCGGTGCGAAACTGTTCGTAAACGGGTTTGTCCCATTGAACGGATTCCCAAAGTTCGGCACGCTGACTTGAGGTGTTTGTAAATAAGGTGGCGCGCTGATCGGGTCCTGCAATGGTCCGCCCTCGCCCGTATAGTAAGGATCGTAGAAGATCCCGTAAGCCGACGTCACCAGCCACTTCCCATCCCCTCGAACGTCCCACGCCAACCCAACACGCGGCGCAAACGCATCGCGCTCCGTGGGAATCAGCCCGTCGGGTACGCCCGGGTCACCCGGATACAACAATCCTTCCGGGGCCGTCGGAAAAACCACCGATTGCCGCCCGGGAATCCACAAATTCTGGTAGTTGTGAATTTCCGTGTACGGCGAAGGCACCTCGTACCGCAATCCATAATTCACCGTGAATCGCCGGCTCACTTTCCACGTGTCCTGCCCGTACAAATTGAACCCCTGCCCGCGCAAGCCGCGATAGAAATTCCCACCTCCCTGCAGAAATACTACCGGCTGCCCGAACATGAAACTCGCAAACGCGTTGTTGACCGGGAACGTGGCAAACACGAAAAATCCGTTCGTCGCAATCCCTTGCAGAACGTTGATCTGGTCGTACTGATATCCGCCGCCGAACTTGAACTCATGCCGTCCCTTGATCCATGTCAGCGAACCCGAAAAATCATAAGTGTTCTGATACGTGTTCCGCGGCCCGGTAATGGGGTCGCCGATCGACGCATACCCTCCCACCTGGATGAACGGGGGCCCGATGGCCTCGTTCAGCGACGGCTCGTAATCAAATCCCAGGCTCGCCGGTGTCGTGTGATTGATATTCGTCCCTAGCAGAAATTTGTTTCGCAGGTACGACGCCCGCAGGAGCCCTACCAGCGTCGGCGAAAACGTGTGCGTTTCTTGCGCCACAAAATTCTGGTCGCGTTGATTCTCTCCCACCGGGAATCCCGGCACGTTCGCCCCTCCAGTCGGAAGGGGATCGATCTGGCTCAATTGCCCGAAGCTGTAGCGGAAGTTCAACGTGTCCCGGTTCGTCAGGTAGTGATCCACGCGCACGCCGAACTGGTCCGTATTGCTGGTCAGCGTCTGCGTCCCGACGTACGTAAACGGCCCGTCATTCGCCAGCGGATAGTACGCCAGAAGGGTCTGCGAAATCGGATTGACGAAAGGCAGTTGATTGTTGGGAATCGGCTGCCCGCTGAATTCATTGATGAGCTGCCCATTGGCGCTCACCTGCCCCGACACATTGTCGATGCACAATCCCTGCGCATTAAACGTCCCGTTATTGAGCGGACATTGATCCGCGAAATTTCCTGTCCGCTCTGCATTCGACGGCACCGTCGCCAGAGTCGTTTCTCCCTGCGAGTCGCGGACGCCCTCGTAATACACAAAGATAAACGTCTTGTCCTTCTTGATCGGTCCTCCGAACACGCCCCCAAACTGATTCCGGTGCAGCGGCTCCACGCTGTCCGCAAAAAAACTCTTTGCGTCCATGGCATTGTTCCGGAAAAAGTCCCAAGCCGTCCCGTGATACTCGTTCGTTCCCGAACGCGTGATGATGTTCGTCGTCGATCCCGTGCTGTGCCCGAACTCCGCGTTCGCCGTATGTGTCAAAATGCGAAATTCAGCGATGGCGTCGATCGGCGGCTCCATTACCAATCCGCCGTCCACCGTGTCGAAATTATTCGCTCCGTCGATCAGGAAATTATTCGATTCCGGCCGCTGCCCGTTCACCGCGTATGCCTGCCCGGCGCGCGCCGAGCCTCCCGCCTCCAGCAGTCCCGGCGTCAGCGGTACCACCCCCGTCTGTAACAATCCAAGCTGTGTGAAATTCCGGCCATTCAACGGCAGATCCAGAATTTCCCGCTCTCCCACGGTCTGCCCCAGGTTGGTCGACGTGCTCTCGATCATCGGCGCGTCCGAAGTCACTTGAATCTCCTGCGCCGCCGTTCCCACTGCCAGACGCACCGCCACCGTTGCCTGCTGGTTCACGTCCAGCGTAATTCCTTCCTGCACGTACTTCTTGAATCCCTGCGCCTCCGCTTCCACGCGGTAACGTCCAACCGGCAATTCCACCAGCACATACACTCCTTGCGAATTGCTCACCGCGCCCCGCTGAAATCCCGTGTCGGTATTGATGGCTGTCAATTTCGCGCCGCTCACCACTCCGCCGCTTTGGTCAGCCACTGTCCCCTGGATGCTTGCGGAAATGTCCTGCGCCCGAATTCCGGCCGTGCACGCCAGCGCAAACGCCATCACAAGAACCAATCTCGAGAATATCTTCATCGGAGCGGATGACATGAGCGGTTCACCTCGGATTTCATTTTGTTGGAACTCGCTCTGGCAACTGTGAACGCAGACCCATCCCTTGGCCTTTGCGAAGCATCTTCGCCAGGCTCACTCGTTCAATCGTTGACCAGAGATTCACGGCACCGAGCCGTGAAACACACCCGCAAAACCGGCCGAGGATACGAACTACCTCCCCACCGAACAATAGTTGAAAAGAATTAGAAGACAGAAATGGCTGCTGTTCTCCGTAGTATTTTCACAGTATTGTACGGAGTTCTGGGGGGCCTTAAGACTCTCGGAGCCTTTCTGAAACAAGCATGGGGAGACACTATGGCGCACATCCAAGTTCCCGAGGGAATGCCTGGAATCGTTGGTCCGCTCGCCTTCAGCCCGGATACCGCTAAGCCCCTTCTTGAATTAGCGGAGGTTTTGCTTCGCGCGCCCAACACACTGACTCCCGCGGAACGCGAAATGATTGCCGCGCACGTCTCTTATCGCAATGAGTGCGACTTCTGCCAACTCTCGCATAGTGCGGCCGCGGCGGCCCATCTGAATGGAAATTATGACCTGGTGGAACAGATCAAGGTGAATCCTGAGGGTGCCGGCGGCTCAGACAAGCTGAAGGCACTTCTGACCATCGCGGGCAAGGTGCAGCAAGGTGGAAAGCAAGTCAGTGCCGGGGATGTGTCGCTGGCCAGAGAACGTGGCGCGAGCGACAAGGAAATACACGACACGGTTCTCATCGCGGCTGCGTTCTGCATGTACAACCGGTATGTGGACGGACTGGCGACGTGGCAACCGCGCGAACGCGAAGCTTACCGGGAAATGGGCGAGCAGCTTGCACACCAGGGCTACGTGCGAGATCGATTCCGGGAATCGCCAAAAGCCGCTCAGGCTTAAGGGAGAATGCAATGGCGCATATCGTTTTGACGGAAGGATTGCCTGGTATTCGGGGCCCGATGGTCTTCAGTCCGGAAACGACAAAACCTCTTTGCGAGCTCGTGCAAGTGCTCCTGACCGGACCGCACTCCCTCACTCCGGCCGAGCGCGAAATGATCGCGACATACGTTTCTTCCGAGAACGACTGCTACTACTGCCAACACTGTCATGGTTCGACGGCAGCGCAGCACCTTGGAGGTAGCGAAAAAGAGTACGAATTCATAGCCGCAATGAAGCGCGATTTCGAGTCAACTGTTCTGTCGCCGAAAATGAAAGCGCTGCTGAGCATCGCTGGAAAAGTACAAAAGGGTGGGAAGCAAGTGACAACGGCTGATGTAGAACGAGCGCGCCAGCAGGGTGCGACCGACAAGGAGATCCACGACACGGTTCTGATCGCGGCCGCCTTCTGCATGTTTAATCGGTATGTGGATGGTCTGGCGACGTGGCAGCCACACGATCCCGATGTTTATCGGGAAATTGGTCAGCACACGGCCCGGCTGGGATACGTCGGCCGAGACTACAAGAAACCTCTCGAAGCCATCGCCGCGAAACAGGGATCCGCCATCGGGAAAGTCACCGGCTCGTGATCGACGAGCCATCGAAAGAAAGCGACCAGCTGGTCTCCAGCCAGAACGAATCGAATCTCAGCTATTGCGGCTGGCGTGTCGTGCTGGCGGCATGTCTTGGCGTGATGGCGGGTTTCGGCTCGCTGTTCGTCTACACGTTCACAGTTTTTGTGAAGCCGTTGGGCGCGGCATTCGGCTGGAATCGCGAATCCGTTTCACTTGGCTTCGCGATCGCTGCTCTGACCGTAGGGTTGTCCTCCCCTCTGATCGGCCGCTTGATCGATCGATTCGGCCCTCGCCGCATTATTCTTCCCTGCATGACGGTGTTCGGCTGCGGAGTTGTTTCGCTGGCGCTACTGGGTTCCAGGCTCTGGCAGTTTTATCTGACCTGCTTTGTTATCGGCGTGGTCGGCAACGGCGCCGCCCACCTGGCTTATGCGCGGTCCATTTCGACGTGGTTTCAGCGGCGCTTGGGCATGGCTCTCGCTTTCGTCATGGTTGGAGCCGGCTTAGGCGCCATGATCCTCCCGGTCATTGCGCAATCCGTTGTCACTCGATTTGGTTGGAGGGCAGCGTACGTTTCGCTCGGCGCGCTTGCGTTGCTGCTGGGGTTGCCGCTCAGTTGGCGCTACATCGGTGACCGTGGTCCGTCGCAAAAACAGTCCGCGCCGGTTGTTCATTCTGGACTCACTTGGCAGCAAGGGACGCGCTCGTTCGCCTTCTGGATCATCGTCGCCGTTCTTTTCGTGAGTTCGATCAGCATGAACGGTGCAATCACTCACCTGTCGGCGCTCCTGACAGATCGGGGAATTACGCCCGGGGCGGCAGCATTGTGTGCGTCCATACTTGGCGGCTCGAGCGTACTAGGCAGGATCGGCACAGGCTGGTTGCTCGACCGGTTTTTCGGAGCTCGGGTCGCCCTCGTGGTGAACCTGGTTACTGCGGCCGGCGTTGTAATGCTGGCCAGAGCGAATAGTTTTGCGGCGGGTGCATTCGCGGCGGCGCTTCTTGGTATCGGTGCCGGTGGAGAAGCCGCGATTACTCCTTACCTGCTGACTCGTTATTTTGGGCTGCGTGCTTTTTCCACGTTGTACGGTTTCACGTGGACCTTCTATGCCGCCGCAGGTGCCATCGGCCCGGTGATACTAGGTCGTGCCTTCGATATGACCGGATCCTATTCCTCCTTGCTGATCACCCTCGCAATAGCTCTATTCGTTGCGGCAGGAATGAACCTATTTCTTCCGAGGTATCCTGGATTTCCTCCGACTGACGCCTTAGATATTCGGCAATAGTTTAGCGCGCAGAGCCTTCAGCCACGGGCTGACTCGACCGCATTCGTTAAGCTCAAGCTTAAGTTCAATTTCCAATATCACCGCCATTGTCGCGCATCACATTGTTGAGAACTTCGGAAGATTCGTACCGATAAAACGGCGTCACTAAACAAAATAGGGCATTAGACTTCTTTCACTACTTCCTCTATTTGAGTGCGTCTTCTGCACTCTATGGACAAGTCCCGTACTTTCAATTTGCCCTTGAACGCAGCTCCTGGGACGCAAGGGCCCAGCAGCCCCGCTACTTCGACCAGGGTGGCACAACGCCCGTCATGCGCGCATAGGCCACGAGTTGTCCCATGTGCTCGTTCGCGTGCACGATGATGCGCAGGTACATCCCGTCTACCGTCGCGTCTCGATCCTCGATGTGGACCTTGCGCTGCAGATCCTTTGCCGTTTCCGCTAAATGCGCTTCCTTCACCGCCTCCAGCGAACGCTTGAGCCAGGCGATCACGTCCGGCTTCGAAGTCACCGTCTTATCCATCCCTTCTTTCAAATCGGCCGGCATTTTTGGCCCTGTCACGCTCAGTAGATAAAAATTTGCATCCACGATGTGCATGTACACTTCGCTGGTCGAGCGCACCCCTGGCGCGGGCCGCCACGCGAATTTGTCCTCTGGCGTGGCTTCGGCCAGCGCAATCAATTGCTGGGACACATGTTTCCACTCCCCGTCATAGCCCTGCCAGATTCCTTCCGGGTCCGTCTGCGCCAGCAATGATCGTCCGCTGAACAACATCGCACTCAATAGCACAACGAAAAGTAAAAAAGTCTTCTTCATAATCCATCTCCTCCGTGGGGCCACCTACATGCACCCGATCGTGCGCCAAGGCCGGAATATCGCAAGACTTTAGCTCCTGAGCCTCGACAGTCGCAAAACGCCAGTGCAGATCATAAGCTCAATCCGGATTCTTCGGCATCCGGACGAAGACTCTTACCGCAAGAATATGAGCCTTCGCAGCAGGCTTATTCTGGTTGTAGAAGCCGACCGTGCAATTAGGACGAAAATAATAGGCGTCTCCCGATTTGGCAGGATGCAGTCCCTCAACTCCGTCCATTCCCCCACCCGCCGCCATGTGCCCCTCTCCGTCCAGCACGAGATAGATTTCTTCTGCCGTTTCGTGATGGTGCGGAAAATTTGTGCCTGCGGACGCGAAGTCCATCAGGAAAAAGTCAGCGACCGTGTAGGCCGCGTTGATACGGTCGCGTGCGGCCGTGCGAGGTCCAATCAGAAGCTTGTAGAGCACCGACTTTGGATGCCCCTCTACCGTCTGCTCCGTCAACTCCCCCAAGTTAGCCACCACTATCTTTTCCGGCTGCGAGATCGCTGTGTCGGGAGGGATTCTGACGGTGGTGACCACAAGCCGGAAAGGTTGAGTGGACGGATTGGAGACGCTGTGCCGGACCGTCGGGGGCAGATACGTAAAATCATTTTGGGCCAGGGGATGAGACTCGTCACCGTAGCGCAGAACTCCGCTCCCGTCGCGCACGAAATAAAGTTCTTCTTGGCGCGGATACTCGACGGCCTCGCAAGCGCCGTGCGCATCGACCGTCAGTTCCCCGAAGCGGACTACGCTCTGGGGTAATCGCGACTCGACGTCTCCCTCACCAAAGATCGGAGTGTAATGGCACGACTTGTTGGTCAGGTCAGTTTCGTGATTGTGGAGGACGGACACATCGCGATATAACCAGGTAGGCTCGACTCTTCGCTCCTGAGGGAGCAATCCTGTCCCAATCGCCAAGAACACGACGATCAGTCGTCGCATTTGCGAGACCTCCGTTTGATCCGGTTTACGTCGAATTTATCGCGCACTATATCAAACTCGAGACCGTTCAAAGTGTTCCTCCAGACCGTTGGCTGGTAGCTTAGCGCAACACTTTAGCTTCGTGCCCGACGTAGGCTTCGCCGCGCTGTCGAGGCCCCGCGGAGCGTGGTAACCGGTTGCCAACGCAAATAACGTTGAATGAGGGCGTTGTCGCTGTTGTGGCCGTTCACGCCCAGTTGTCCTCTCTACGACGTCGGTCCGGAGAGCCACGGTCTAACCCAGCCGCATCGGCTGAGCCCGCTCAAGTCCACTTTCAGCTGAAGTTTTTGTGGTGAAGCCTTAGGTGCTGAAAGCTCCGAAAGCGCCAGAAATTTCCGATATCATGATCATTGGAAAAGTTTTGTCGGGACAGTGGATGGATGTGAAGAAGGCGTCGGTTAGGGCAAACAATCGAACAGTCTGCTGGCGTCGCGTGTGATCGCCTCGGTGAAGGTCATGCGGATTCCATGCTTCGGTCGCAGGATGACCATGGGGCGTGCCTCGATCGTCTGACCCGGAGTTAGCTGAAGATCGTATTTTCTGAGCAGAGCGCTCAGAATCATGAGGATCTGCAGCATGGCGTAATTACCTCCGATACAGCCCCGCGGCCCGGCTCCGAAGGGCAGATAGGTGAAAGGCGTGTGAAGTTTCTCGTTGGCTTTGGCGAAACGTTCCGGGTCGAAGCTCTCCGGGCTCGCCCAGTACTGAGGCGAATGGTGCGCGCCGTAAACGAACACAATCACCGTGGACCCTCGGGGTATGGCGAGATCCCCTGCACGGTCGTCTGAGAGAGCCATTCGGTCAACCATCCAAAACGGTGGGTAAAGGCGCAGCGCCTCCTGAATGACTTGCGCAGCAAACTCGAACTTCGGGACGTCGGAGTAACTCAGAGGCGCTCCGCCAAGCACAGAATCGAATTCCTGCCGCAGCCTTTCGAGACAATCTGGACGCGAGCTTAGAAGATAGAGAAGCCACGATAAAGCATTCGACGATGTTTCATGGCCAGCGACCAGGAGTTGCATGCTCTCGCTCAGGACCAGCTCATCGCTCATGCCTCCGCCGTCGCTGTAACGAGCATCCATCAAGGTCTGCAGCAAATCGTGACCGGGCGCCTCCTGGCGCCGCCTCTTGATGTAGTCCATCAGAATACCGTCGGCGCGGGCCCGCATTTCCTCGTGTCTGCCCAGTTCGCCGGAGACGGCAAACCACGGATTCAGGTAAGGCTGAAGGGTTTGACGAACCATAAATTCCTGGATGGTCAAGATGGTCCGGCTGATAAGGTCGATGTCTTCGTCTTTCAGCCGGGCGCCCAACAGAGACCTGGCGACCATCCCGAAGGTCATTTTCATCAGGTGGGGGTAGATATCGACGGGGCCGACACGGGCTCGTTTGTCGAAATCCCGCAGCGACTCCGCGAGGGAGTCCTGCATGATCGAGGACAGAACCTCCAGTTGTTTTCGATCGAAACCCTTCTGGATGAGACGCCGTTGCGTGCGCCAGACTTCCCCGTGGCTGGTAAGAAGACCCTTGCCCAGGAAGTAGCCCATCCGCTTCACCTGAATTTCGGATTTTTGATAATTTTCCGCATTGGTCTTCAGCACGTGCTGAATGACGATCGGATTGGTGGTTACGATGGCCTCTTTGAGACCGCCCAAATAGAACCGGAATGTGTCGCCGAAGAGTTCGGTGTACTTTGACAAAACCTGTACGGGATCGCGGGCCATCCCGCGCGAATCCGCAAATGAGCGGAATCGGGAGACGACCGGTACGGTTGGGGGCGAGGTCACGCCTCGCTGCCCATGCACTTGCGTAGGGCCGTGGGGAATTCCATGGGGTCCGCCTGAAGAGGTAGCGTAATTAAGCGCTCGAAAATCAACTTTCGTTTCCGAGTTGCTTCAAAAGTATCAGATGGTGCAGGATCGCGCGCCTCATAGTGGGATGTTGCCGATAGGGAACGCCAAACTCTGCCGCGGTCTCCTCCACGATCCGAGTCAGCGGAGCATAGTGAGTGTGGCATACGAACGGGCACAGATGATGGACGATATGATGGTTGAGCCCGCCTACAAGCCAAGCTACGAGCGGGTGGCCCGTCGCATAATCGGCGGTTGTCGCGAAGATGTGATAGACGCCGCTGTCAAACTCGCTGCGGCTTGAAGGAAAGTAAGTGCTGTCGACCGTGTGTGTGGTCTGGAATACCAGGGATACGGTCAACCCGACGATCAAATGGACCAGCACGAAAGCCAAGGCGACCAGCAGAGGCGATTTTCCCAGCAGCACGACCGGGAGAATCAGCATGTAGGTGATGTAGAATCCTTTACCTGCAAAGAGGATGGCGTATTCTCGCACCGAATGCTTGGTGCGTTTCAGATATTCGTGGGACGGAAAGAAAAAGCACTCAAATTCCCTTACGAAAATATAATCGAGAGAAAAGAGCGCGTAGAAGAACAGTGCATAGATGTGCTGGAACCGTTGCAGGGGCGCGCGGGGTTCGTGGGGCGTAAACCGAAAGATGCTGCGTCCCGTAAGCGCGTCGTCTTCACCATGGAGATTGATGCAGGAGTGATGGCCTCGATGGTGGAGGATACGCCACATGTAGGAGTTGATTCCACAAACATCAAAAACATAGTTCAGGACTTTGTTTACGGACGGCACCGACGAGATGGCGTTGTGGTTGCTGTCGTGCGCGATGTTTAGCAACAGGAATGTCTGGGCGAGGCCACTCAAAAGGTAGAGGGCCACGAACCTCCAAGAATCCGGCTTGAACACGTACAGAGCAATCCAGCTGCCCGCCAGCACCGTCAGACCCAAGGCGATTTTGACCCACATCGCGCGGTCGGCTTTGGGAGAAATGTTGCGATCGGAAAAGTACTCGTTGAGGCGGCGGCGTAGGACTTTGGGGAATGAGGACCCGTTTACCGGGTCGCTCGGGGACGGCCGCGGCGGGGCCTCCGAAGGTACAAGATCCTCTATGTCCGGCTTCAGACTAATAACCGCCTCTGTCTCGGACGTCACCAGCGCCTCCGCACGATTCTCAAGTCGGCCCAACGCATCCGGAGCGCGGTTGCTGGCGGGTCGCCGAGGCCAGCAGCGGATGTTGTGGCCCAGAAAACGCCATGGGCAGCATCGGAAGTTTATGGTAGCTCGAAAACCTAAGGGAAACCAGAGCATTCGGATCCCGACGGAGCCAGTAAGGTACCCATGTTCTCTTAAGCAATCACGCAGTGGCGTTGCTTGCGCGCTCTGTTAACATAGCCCGACATGTCACGATGGACCGAAGACGCTTGGAATCGAGCGATCAAACCCCCGGCGGGCCCAGCAGGATCACCTTGTCTCGGGCATTCGGCTCTCGGAGGGACTTGCATCCATTGTTTCTCGCGGTTTTCTAATTCAACCTCGGAGGATCCGCTCAACTATGATAGCGTCGATTTTAGACAAGCTGGATAGGCTAGGAGATAAGCACCCACACAAGCTTCTCTATTCGTACCTGGACCTAAACGGCGATCTGATCGATGGCTACTCATACGAGTCATTTCTCCACCGGACGAAGGTGATCGCCGGACATTTGCGGAGAGATCATCGTTTCGCGGCGCAGGACCGGCTTCTGCTCGCCTACCCGCCGGGTCTCGAAATGATTTGCGCATTTTTTGGTTGCGTGCGCGCCGGATTGATCCCCGTTCCCGTCTATCCCCCCACTTCTCATGGTTTCCAGGCCGCTCTGTACAAAATGGTCCACATCGCAAAGGATTGCCATGCGGCCGGTGTTTTAACGAGCAGGGACTACCACGGATCCCTGAAGACAAATCTCGCCAGAAGCGGAGTCTCGGGATCCGGGTTGGACGTCGACTACATTTCCGGTCTTCGGTGGATCGTGACGGAAGACTTCGTTGATACCATTTCGGACGAAACTTTCAACGGCGCTTCGAACCTCCTGTTTCTCCAGTACACGTCGGGCTCGACGAGAGATCCCAAAGGCGTGATGGTCACGCACGAAAACATACTGCACAACTGCCCGCTCGTAATCGACCATGCCGAACCGGTAGTCGTATCCTGGCTTCCGCAATATCACGATATGGGGCTTATCGGTTGCTACCTTTATCCCGCGCTTAAAGGCGGCACGACATACGGCTTCGCCCCCACGGACTTCATTCAGCGCCCGGCCCTGTGGTTCGACGCGATAAAAACATACCGGGCCAGCGCCTCGGCGGCGCCCAACTTCGCTTACGACTATTGCTTGCGAGCCGGGCGCCTTTCAGCTGAGAGTCTGAAAGATTGCGACCTTAGCTCGCTCAGGATATTGCTGGTTGCCGCCGAACCCGTCAAACCCGATACGTACACGCGGTTTCTAGAGGCGTTCCAGCGCCATGGACTTAAGTCGGAGAGCTTTTTTGTCGCTTACGGGCTGGCTGAGAATACTCTGGCGGTTTCATTCCGTGGCCGCCATATCACTTCAGTCAACAAGAACGCCATTACTCTAGGGAAGGCCCGCGTGACCACCGAGGTTTCCGAAATCGGCGCGGCTACTCAGATTGTGAGCTGTGGAACTCCACTACCGGGCCTCACGGTGAAAATCGTGGATCCGGAAAAGCACGTCGCTCAGAAGCCAGGTCATATCGGCGAAATTTGGGTCGCTGGAGACAGTAAGTGTCTAGGCTATTGGAATAACCCGGAACTGACGCTCACGATGTTTCGTGCCCGGCTGGTGGACGATAGTCCCTATGACGATGGCTACCTTCGGACGGGCGACATGGGTTTCTTCCAAGGCGGCGAACTCTTCGTTTGCGGCCGTCTTAAGGACATGATTATCGTCCGCGGGCAAAACTATTACCCGCAGGACATCGAGAAAGTCGTCGAGAAAGCGTCCGGCCTGATTCGGACCAATTGCGTCGCCGCGTTCCAGATTCACGAAGACAGCGAGCCGGCACTGGCGATCGTTGCTGAAGTGAAAAACCGTAAGGCGCTTCCGGAAGCGTTGATGATTGCTGCCGCGGTCCGGAATTACCTCAACGTGGAAGTGGCGCTGATTTCCTTCATTGCGCCTCGTGCGATACCGAGAACCAGTTCGGGCAAGATCATGCGCCATAAAACCAAGCAGATGTGGTTGGAAGGTCAATTTACCGTTCTCTCGGAATTTTCGCGCGAAAAAGACGCCGGACCTTCAACCTCCACTTCGGCAAACCAGTCGTCTTTCGACGCATTGAAAACCCGGTACAACCTGACCGGCACGGAACCGTACAACCTCATCGAAGCCGGGCTGGATTCTTTGGATCTCGTGGTGTTCATCCACGAAATCAAGGAGCTTTTAAAAGATAAAGGCGCCGAGATGCTGGCGAGGCAGGTCGACATCAGTCTCCTTCAGCAGGTAAGCGTGGCCGAGCTGTTTCGGCTTGCCGAACAGTTGGAGCGTACCCCCGAAGACGGGCTGATTCTACTGCGGCATTCCCTGGCAGCTTTCCGTGAAGAGCAGCGCGCGGCGGAAAAGCTGATGATGAGCAACGACCGGAAGCTCATCTTCGAGCCGACGGCGCCTGCGTTATTGCCCGAGATACCGATCCTGAATCAGGTTCTGCTCACCGGGGGCACCGGCTTTATCGGACCGTTCCTGGTGAAAAGTCTGCTGGAACAGACGTGTGCGACCATCCACGTTCTCGTCAGGGCTTCCAGCGAAGATCAGGGCCGGCAAAGACTGAGGGCGGCGATGGAATCGACCGGGTCTTGCCCGGCCGGTCTCATGCAGATGTTCGAGGCTCGCGTGATCCCCGTTTGCGGAGATCTCGGTCAGCCAAAGCTGGGTCTGACGCAGAAATGCTGGGATTTCCTCGCCAATGAAATCGACACCGTATTCCATAACGGCGCAACCGTAAACTACCTGTTCAACTACGACCGCATGCGCGACGCCAATGTGCTGGGAACGAACGAGGTCTTAAGACTGGCCTTCGAAGGACAGCCCAAGAGACTCAATTACGTCTCGACTACCTTCGTGTTTGGCTGGGCGGTTAAAAAAGTCCTGTATGAGACCGACTTCAACGAGAATATGGAGCTTCTCGATTTCGGATACAGTCAGTCCAAATGGGTAGCGGAACAGGTGGTTGCAGACGCGCGCCGCCAGGGACTTGAAACGCGGATTTTCCGGCCTGCTCTCGTGAGCCCCTCCGTTACAGGCGGAGGCAACAATTTCGATATAGCCGTTCGCTTGGTTGCGTTCATGGTGAACCACGGCATCGGAGTTAATGCTCTGAACCAGGTTAGTTTCGTTCCTGCTGACATTGTGGCTAACAATATCGTTGCGATTTCCACTTCTCCTGGCACAGCTAATAAGACTTACCATGTTACGCGGGACGATTACGCGAACATGCTGGATATTACCGGATTGATTACAAAGTCGACCGGGCGGCAATTCGAGGTGTTTAGCCTTCCCGACTTCGTTCCCGAGCTTATCAGGAGATGCACCAAGGAAGATCTGCTCTTTCCGCTGCTCGACTTCCTGGTGGGCTCAGTCGACAATATTTCGGCGATGGAATTCAAACGCTATGACAGCTCCTCCTATCAAACCGCTCGGAATGCTTCCGAGTGGGGCAAGGCCGATCCGTCTCTCGAGGACACGGTCAACGGCATCCTGAAATTCATGCACCGAAAGGGAATCATCTCCGTTGCGGTTCGTGAGCTCAATGCCCAGGCCACCTGCCGGTAGGTATTTCGCCAGCGCGGATGCAGCGGCGTATGCGCTTTTACGAACAGCCGTGAAGCCGTTGAGCGTCGCGCCATTGTTGTCGGAGCAACAATCGTTACTGCTTCTGAAATACCAGGCTTTCCTTTACTTGCTGACCGCTTTCCAACACGCCTGTCGTGGTTAGCACCAGCTGTTGTCCTTCGGCGGAAACCACCCACCGATCCTTTTGAGCAACTTGATTGTCTCGACGGTAAATCGAATCGACAGTGTGAGCATCAACAAGTTCGAGCGTCACGGTGTCGTTGCTGGAGTTTTTCAGATCGTATTCTTTGCCGTCAAAACGGGCCGTGTAGCTGAACTCACCCGAGAAGCGAACCGCATCCTGTCCGTCTGCTTGGATCTTGAGCACCATCCCTTGCCGCATACGCGTCTTACTGAGATCCTCGGTCCACTCACCGGCGAACAGGTTATCAGCGACCTTCGCGCCTCCACTCCGCGTCCACACGGTGATCCGGTCGGCACGGCTTTTCTCTGAAGTCGTAGTCGTTAACTCGTTACCGTCATTCGAAATTTTGTCACGAAGCGTCGCCACGATCGATCCATCCTTCTTCTCTTTGACCTCGGCTCGATGCTTATCGATCCTGCGCAACTCGATTTGATTAAACGCTGGATTGCCTGGTACCGACGTTTCATGTCCGTCCCACTTCGCCGTGAAATCGACGTGGGTGTCGCCTGAAGTCACCACGTGCGCCCCATTGTGGAGAGGTGTGATGGAGAGTTTGTTGGGCGGATCCATGGCAGACTGCGCGGAGACCAGCGTCCAGGTGCCAACGCGGGGGTCTGTGGCCCCAGCAAGCTGAGTGGCAGCAATCAGCCCGAGCAACGCGAGTTTGCGCATTCATCCTCCCAAACCGATAGAAGCTTCAACCAATTTTCGCAGATTCAGATCGGCGGGTAAATGAGCGCTGTGAGGTGTATCCTTAAGTACGATGCGAAACCGGTGGCGCACCGCGTGCTTATTTTGGCGTCTGAAGTCCTCCGAAGCTGGCCGGACATAGGAAGTGAATATCCTTACTAGCAAAGATTCTGCATGAATCTCGTCCTCGTGCGCCGTTTCTGGCCCGCCGCGGCAGTCCTTGCCGCGGTTCTTGTGCTTCTTCCCTTCTCTTTTCACGCCGAGCGCCATCTGGAGACGGCCACCCGCGTCGAAGGTAGCGAAGCGGAAGGTGTCGCTCAGGAGCTGGCCAGTCGTTTTCGTTCGCCATTTGTTGATCGTGTGGTTCTGGTGATACAGGGGCTCCCGCCTGCGGATTCCGAGGAGGGTGAGCAAGCACTGGCAACCATTGTGGAGGGACTGAGAGACGAGCCCGGCGTGTCCGGAGTCGTTTCCCATCTCGAGTTTCGCGATCCGATTTTCCTATGCCCGGGAGGCGGAACCTTTGTTCTCGTGGGACTCTCGTCGACCGAGGGCCCCGTCGAGTCGCTCGTCCCCAAGCTTCACGAGCGGGCAAACTCTTTGCAAAATCAATTGCGGGGCCGTTATCCGGCGGTGAAACTCGAACTGACAGGCCAGACGCCACTGAATTTCGACATTCGGAAAGCTAGCGCCGATGACGTGCAACACGCCGAAAGTCTGGTGATTCCGGCTACCCTCGCACTTTTGCTGGTGGCTTTCGGAAGCTTGGTGGCGGCCGTGATTCCATTGGCCGTCGGCCAGCTTGCCATCGCGGCCACTCTGGCGATTGCAGGATTCTTAGCCCTGCGCTGGCACTTGTCGATTCTGGTTCAGGATTTGGCCGCGATGCTTGGGCTCGGCTTGGGGATCGACTACGCGCTCCTCATGGTCAGCCGCTTCCGGGAAGCGATCTCCTCCGGGCACAACGCAGTCACAGCCTCGGCAATCGCGGCACGTCAGGCAGGTCATACACTCCTGATTTCAGCCTCGACGGTAGCCATCGGATTTCTAGCACTCTTGACGGTTCCCATCAGCGAAGTCCGATCCATCGGCGTGGCCGGATTCCTGGTGGCAGGAACGAGCGTTTTGCTTGCAATTACCCTCGTTCCGGCAGTGTTGGCAGTTCTCGGTCCGCGGATCGATGCTGGCCGGTTGCCTTTTACTGCGAGGTTGGATTCGCATCGATCCGCATCAAAAGGAAGTCGCTGGTGGCAGTGGGGGAAGGTGGTTGTCGCCCATCCCTGGCTTGCCATCTTTCTGGCAGGCGCCCCCTTGCTTCTGCTCGCCTCGCAGGCCGCACGGCTCAATACCAGCCTTCCCAAAGGGGATTGGCTCCCGCCAGCGGCGGAATCGGTTCACGCGCTTCACACCCTGGAACAAATGGACCGGGCTGGCATTGTTGAATCGTTGCGCGTGATTCTCGAAGTTCCGACGGATTCCATCACGCAAACCGACTCGGGGTGGAATACGCTCGATCGTCTCACCAAGCGGATCGCCAGTGACCCTCGTTGCGACCGCGTGATCTCCATCACCACGATGGCGGAGAGTAATCGCTCTTCCCTCGGCAGCCTCTCGCGTGAGACCCGTCGAACGTTTCTGAGTCCCGACGGACGGGCGGCACTGCTGGAGGTGTTACCCGCCCCTTCCGTTTCCCTGCGCGATCAGGTCAACTGGGTTCGGGAGCTGCGGCAGGCCGGCGCGCCGGCTCTCACGGGAGTACCCGGCAGCGCCCTACGCATTGGAGGCATCCCGGCGCTAAATGCCGATTATCAGACGATTGTCGGAAACCGCTTTGCTTCGGTGATCGGGATGGTGGTGGGGGGGACGCTCTTGGCTCTTCTTTTCGGGTTCCGATCGCTCTTTGCCGCCGTGAAGGCCATCGTTCTGAATTTGCTCTCGGTTGCGGCCTCCTTCGGAGCATTGGTTTTGGTCTTTCAAGACGGACACGGAAGTAGCTTCCTGGGAGTTCGTGAGGGAACGGGCAGCGTGTTCCCCATTGTGCCGATCGTCTCCTTCGCCATCGTCTTCGGACTGAGCATGGACTATGAGGTGTTTTTGGTCGCCCGAGTCCTCGAAGCGAGGAGGAGCGGGCTGAGTGAAATGGATGCAATCCCCGAGGGGCTAGCCAGAACCGCCGGGCTGATCACCAGCGCCGCCGCAATCATGATTGCGGTATTCGCGGCATTCACCTTCGGAAACTTCCTGGTGGTCAAGATGATCGGATTTACGCTGGCGGTAGCCGTGTTTATCGACGCGACGCTGGTTCGCATCGTGATCGGCCCTGCGCTTCTGCGTGTTGCTGGCGATTGGAACTGGTGGCCTGGGGGGCTCGCTGCCGCACGCAGCGCCCCAGTGATAGCGAGCGGTGAATGATGCCTATGGATTCGCTGTTCGACAATTACCGCCCCGTTTTGGGCGTCCCGCATCGAAGTTTGGTGGGTGCCGGGAGGCCCGCCCGAAGGTGATTTTCTTCTGGCGAGAGAGTAAATGTAAAAAGACCCTGGCGATGAAGGCAGCCGCACGGACCAGAGAATCGCTGCGTTTGTCAATCCGCGTCGAACTCCTGAATGAGTTGGCGATCTGGAAGTTGGAAATGAAATTGTCGCTAACTTCCGATGCGCCACTCGAGCACAATCAGACCTGAAGGCCGAATCGAGTCAACATTTCGCGTCGCCCAAGACTTGTGACCCCTAATGCTCTACTGTCCAGATCCGGGATTACCCATTTTCCTTTCAGTGCGACGTTCAGGAGGGCCGCCCCCAGCGCTCCGCCAACATGAGGCCGGCGCTCACTCCAATCGAGACACGCGCACGCGAAGTGCCGGCGCAGCCTCCGGGTTGCCTCAATGTCAATACCGAGAGCCTCAAACGCCTTCGTTCCACGCAAGGTGAGATCATATGCTTTGTCGTCGCCCTTCGAATCCGCGGAAAGCCACCCTAGCGCCTGGAAGCGGTCGTGGAGCGCTACACCCACTGTGCCCGCCATGTGATCGTAGCAAGTCCGTGCGGCGCGTAGTCGGCTTGGCGTGCTTGGCGCGAACTTATCGCGCGCGCGGCCTGCGAGGACGCTCAATCCTTCAAGCGCGTTGGCCACGTTAGGCCCTTCCAGACTGTAAAAACGATGCTTTCCCTGGACGAGCACTTTAACCAGGTGTTCTGTCATCAACCGATTCAGGTGTACGCTCGCGGTTGACGGACTCACGTGAGCCACCACGGAAAGCTCGGTGCTCGTTCGCGCATGACCGTCCATCAGGCAGTACAGTATCCGAGCTCGGGCTGGCTCGCCGATGGCAGCCGCAATTCGGGAGATTGCAGTTTCCGGTTGCGGCACAACATTCATACTTTGATGGTAGACGAATTATCCATTCATGTTAACTGGCAGACTGACGGCGATGGATCCGGCGGCATCTTTAGCCACGCAGATAATTCGTTGAGCTCGAAGCGGGGTGGAATTTGCGAAAAGCTTGGATAGCGTTTGTGTTGCTGATTGTCGCGCTAGTCTCAGTGCCTGCGGTTCCACGGGCGCAATGGAAAACACCCTGGACCTACGACGGGGCAAACGGGCCCGAACATTGGGGTGACTTGGACCCGGAGTACGCTGCTTGCAACGCCGGCAAGGAACAGTCTCCCATTGACATTCGAAATGTGAAGAAAGCCGACCTACCCGCAATACGATTCGAATACAAAAGCGGCCCGCTCAAAATCATCAACAACGGCTACACGGCAGTTCGCGTGAACTACCCTCCGGGGAACGGAAATTTTCTGTTTGTTGGAGACCAGCGCTATGAACTGACGCAATTCCACTTTCACCATCCCAGCGAAGAGTCTATTCAAGGCAAGCCCTTCGATATGGTAGCCCACCTGATGCACAAATCCAGCGACGCCAAGATTGCTGGAGTGGCAGTTCTTCTCCAGGCTGGCAGCGCGAATTCTACCGTTCGCCAGCTTTGGGAACATATGCCCCCCACCCCGGGCAAAGAGGAGGTGATCGCGGGGGTCGAGGTCAATCCCGCAGGCCTGCTGCCCCGCGACACCTCCTATTACATGTACATGGGGTCGCTGACGGCTCCGCCCTGTACTGAGGGCGTCACCTGGTTTGTACTCAAGACTCCGGTGGACATATCGGCAGAGCAAATCGGTGCATTCGACGCGCTTTATCCTCATGATGTCCGGCCTTCTCAGCCGCTCAACGGACGGGTCGTGCAGGAGAGTCGGTAACGCGAAAATCCTCGCTAACGACGACGGGTGGTGGCGGAAACCCTGCTCTAGGAGTGTAGTGGCCGTATGCCTTTGTACCGTCGCACTGGCAGTCAGTCGCTATAAAGTGGTCAACGGAGCGCATCCCGCGGCATAACACTCGATTTTGCCGAGACGCTCTAGGCGGTTTTGACCAGCCCATGAATCGGCAGCGAGATTTCTACCTCCGTGCCCTCTCCTCGCTTGCTCCATACGCGGACCTTCGCGCCGATGCTCGCCGCTCTCTCCTGCATACCCGTCAGGCCCCAGTGGGAGTTCCGCCCTGTTCGCAGCGCCTCTGGATCAATGCCAGCGCCGTCGTCACGAACGACCACGCGCAACTTGCGAGGCAGGTATTCAATTTCCGCCTCGACCCGGCTCGCTGCGGAGTGCCGCAAGGCATTTAGGAGTGCTTCTCGCGCTATCCAATAAATCTGCTCCTGAACCGACGGTACCAAGGATCTAGTCTCGCCAAGGATGACGATGCGCAAGCGGGCCCGGCTGCCGGGCGCGAAATCGTCGCGGATATCGCCCAGCGCCTTCTCGAGACTGTTGTCCGGCAACGCAGGAGAGCGCAGGCCCAGCAGGGCGCCTCGCCCTTCGTCGAGGCCCTTGCGTATCAGGTCCAAAGCGCGCCGTAAGATTGGCTTAGCCGGCGAATCGGCAGGAAGCCACTCATCGACAAGACGAAGCTGCATCGAGGCGCTGAGGAATCCTTGCAACAAGGTGTCGTGCAATTCCCGCGCGATGCGCAAGCGCTCTTTGTGGCGCGCTTGCCGTAGAAGAGCACCCCAACCGCGGCTAGTTTTGCCTCGATCCTGGCGAAGGAGTCCTTTGTGAACGCATTCCGCGAACACCTTAGATCCGTTTTCCCAAGTCATATCTCCCCCCTGGGACGATATTGCCTGTGCGGCAGGATACCGGTCTTGAACGAATCCTTTTGGTTCGGTACGTTCTTGCTGAATTCTTGGCGGGATAAGTATCCGAGGGGTGCGGCGCGGCAAGCTCACGGCGTCGCATGTAACCGCAGTGAAATGAATCGCTTACTTGAGAGCGGCAGGGCCCGCTATCAAGACCAGCGCCGGGCCAGACTCGGCGGCATGCCTGTCAATCGCCGGAAGTGCCGCGCTAGGTGGCTTTGGTCCGAGAAGCCAGCCGCCAGGGCGATTTGCGACAGCGGCAGTTGCGTCTCACGGAGCATTTGTTCTACGTGTTGCACCCTGCGGCGCAGCAAGTACCGATGTGGCGGCGTCCCCACCGACTGTTGGAAGGCCCGCGCAAAGTGATTGGGAGAAAGCCCCGCCATCGAGGACAAAGCACCCAAGCTGATTTTCTCGCCGAGATGTTCTTCAATGAAATCGCAAATTCGATTTTTTACCGCGGGGGAGAGACCTCCGCGGCTTGGATCCGCCGTCTCCGGCATGAGCACGTAACTCAAGGTGCTCAAGCGGGGCCGGGTATGGAGCATGGCCTCGGGCCAATTCCGCGACGCTCCTGAGCGGACTACGGGCGGCGTCAACAACACGCGCCATATGTCACGATCGCCGGTGCGTGGCAGCTGAACGGGAATGTCCAGGCCAGAACGCTTGCGGAACACCGCGGGATTAAATTCGAAGAGCGCCGACAGATGCATGCCCGAAGCGAGGCTTTTGTCGTCGAGTGAAAAGGCCGCCCGAGCGGCGCGGTCCGCGCCGACAATGCGTTGGTCTTCGTCGGCTGCGAGGAGCAATCCCGGCACGGTTTCGCCCGTGGGGCTCGCTGCAATGATCCAGGCGTAACGGAAGTATTCTCGAAACAGGCGCTCTTCCACCGCCCGCGCCGACGCGATGGTGGCGGCGAGCGCCAACTGTTGCGGTCGATCGGGCCCTTCCGAAGCCACGGCGGAAATGTCCAGTACGCCCGATAGTTTGCCCACAGCATCGAAGATCGGCGCTCCGGCGCAGGTTAATTTGCTGTGGCGAGAACGGTAGTGTTGCCCGCAATGAACCAGCACCGGCCGTTGTTCGGTGATGCAAGTCCCGATGCCGTTGGTGCCTTCGATTTGCTCGGACCACACGCCGCCGAGCCAGATGCCCCAGTTCTTGAAATCGTCGGAGCGGCTTTCATCGCCGCGGTGATGAACCGCCACGCCATCTTTGTTGCACAGCAGCACTACGTATCCCAGCTGGCGCACAATCGCATATAGGCGGTCGATTTCTTCCCTGGCCTGCGCGATCACATCCGCGGTGGGCTCTTTGGAAACTTGCAGTTCGCTCGGCGTGACGACGTTCGGTGCGCTCCGGCTCCTGGGGTCGACGTGATAGTCCACTAGGCAGCGGTGCCAGGAATCGGACACTTCTTCCGCTGCTGAATTGAGACCGGCGTTGGCAGGAAGCGGTTCGCTTGCCGCAGGGCGAGCAGGTTCTTCTGGGCGAGGACCGCGACGACCTGGGACCGCAGGGATCACGTTACGTTCCAGCACCTCGTCGTATCGGCTTGACGAACTCAGTCCGGCTGCTCGGCGCGCTGGTTCGCGGATTTTCTTGCGCTACGTCTGTATCAGAGTCAGTGTAGCAGGCGCATCTTGGGCCCACAATCGGGCGCATAGGGCGATAGGGAGCCTTTAGTTACAGATATCGGCATCTGCACCCGAACGATCTGTGCACACGGCCGTCAACAGGTTCCGGCTTTCGTCCCAGAAACCCATGGCCCGCTCGATTCAGGGGTCCAGGCCGAATCATTGCCAGTGGGGAACAACCATGCGTATATTATCCGAGAACCAGCAAAGTAACGGCAATTCTCCTACGCATTTGCGAACTTTCGGTGGCGACCACAATGCTGTTGCCAGGATTCGAAGCGTAAGGAGGTCACCTACTACTATGACCAGGAGAGTCTTGTCTGCAGGACTGACGCTGCTCGGCGTCGCCGCATTGCTCACTGTCTCGCTCGGCAGGACGAGTCCGAGGCAGGCTGGCCACCACGGAATCCACATCAACAGCCATGACATCGGGGGCGTCGTCGCTAGCGCGAAGGGACCAGAGGCCGGTGTGTGGGTCATCGCCGAAACAACCGACCTGCCCACGCGCTATATAAAGGAAGTCGTGACCGATGATCGCGGCCGCTATTTGATACCCGACCTGCCCAGGGCCAACTATACCGTCTGGGCGCGCGGGTATGGCTTGGTGGATTCACCGAAAGTGCAGACTGAGCCAGGCCAACCAGTAGACCTGAAGCCGAGCGTGGCGGCCGATGCAAAGACTGCCGCACGGTACTATCCCGCAAACTATTGGTATGCCTTACTGGAAGTGCCCGCGAAAACCGAATTTCCCGGCACGGACGCCGCCGGAAACGGCATTTCATCGAGCGTCAAGAGCCAGGGCCAGTGGATCCACTTGATCAAGACCGATAGCTGTGAGTCGTGCCATCAACTCGGCAATTTATATACGCGGACGATTCCAGCAATGTTCGATGACCTCGACCCGGCGCAAGCTTGGCTCCGCCGTCTCCAATCCGGACAGGCTGGCACGGCGATGATGTACGGATTGTCTCAACTCGGCGCCAAACGAGCCACCGAGCTGTTTGGTGATTGGACCACTCGGATCGCGAACGGCGAACTTCCCGCGGAAGCGCCTCCGCGCCCACAGGGCATCGAACGCAACGTGGTAGTCACCCAGTGGGACTGGGCTGATCCGAAGGCCTATCTGCATGACGAAATCTCCACCGACAAACGCAATCCAAGCCTCAACGCCAATGGGTTGATCTACGGATCGCCCGAGGAGAGCCGCGACTATTTGCCTGTACTCGACCCCGTGCACAATACGATCAGCCGAGTGAAGACTCTATATCGCGACCCGAACACGCCTGGGCAGCCGAAGCCGCTGAGATCGTCCCCGGTGTGGGGCGATGAAGCGATCTGGGACAGCCACACGACGGTTCACAACCCAATGTTCGACGAGCGCGGGCGTGTGTGGTTCACGGCTCGAATTCGTCCGAGCGACAACCCCGCGTTCTGCAAGGAGGGGTCCAGCCATCCTTCGGCAAAGCTCACTCCCGTCGAGAGCTCGGGCCGCCAGTTAGAAATGTACGATCCCGCGACCGAGCAAATTTCCATGGTAGATACCTGCTTCGGCACGCACCACTTGCTATTCGGCGAGGATGCCAATGACACGCTGTGGACCAGCAGTGGCGGAGTGGTGGGCTGGTTGAACACGAAGATTTGGGACCAAACGCACGACGCGCAGAAGTCGCAAGGCTGGACGGCGCTGGTGCTGGACACCAACGGCAACGGAAGGCGGGACGTCTATGCCGAGGGAGAGCAGAGAGTAGTCACTGCGCCGAGTGGCGAAAGTTTAGGCACTTCGGCCACTTTGAACGCGGTAATGGACCCAACCAAAGATACGCGCCTCAATGCAGCTTTCTACGGACTAGCGATCGGGACCGACGGAATGGTTTGGGGCACGGTACTGGGCTTTCCGGGCGGGGTCGTGCGGCTGAATCCGGGACCCAACCCTCCAGAGACAGCTCTGGCGGAATACTACGAAGTGCCGTGGAACGATCCGGGGGCCTCGGTATGGGGTTTTTCGCCGCGAGGGATGGACATCGACGGCAACGGGGTGGTCTGGATGGCGCTGGCGAGCGGCCATCTGGCGAGCTTCGACAGGCGTAAATGCAAAGGTCCACTCAACGGGCCGAGGGCGACCGGTCGGCAGTGCCCGGAAGGCTGGGTGCTGTATCCAACCCCGGGGCCGAAATTCAAAAATGTGCCAGACTCTGGCAGCGCCGACTCTCATTATTACGTCTGGGTGGATCGCTTCGATACCCTTGGGCTCGGCAAAAACACGCCGATCATTACCGGCAATTCGTCCGATTCGCTGATCGCTCTGGTGAACGGGAAATTTGCGATACTGCGCGTACCCTATCCGGTTGGCTTCTTTGCTAAAGGGATGGACGGACGCTTCGACGATCCAAAGGCCGGATGGAAAGGGAAGGGAGTGTGGACGACCTGGGGTAACCGCACGCCCTTCCACAGCGAGACCGGAAAAGGCACGAGCCCCAAGGTGGTCCACTTCCAAATTCGCCCCGATCCACTCGCCGATTGATGTTCGCTGTTTTGTGGTCTGTGCTCTTTGGGGCTTCGATCGCAGACGATCCGCTATGTTGCGTGTCACAACAATCTGCCTAGTCAGGGCATCTCGATCGCCACGGCAAAGAGCCGGCCTTCAGGAGACTGTCATCACGTCTTAGAGTTCAGTTCTGCCTGGTTCCCTGATACTCGTTGTGTTCCCACAATCTCGCTCACGAGGAACAGATCCGTGAGCAATGCGCGGAGGTGGATTGACGCGTTCAGATTGTCAATCAATTGAGAACTGATGGCCGGTTGTGCCAAAACCAGCTCAATCGCAGCAAGCGAGTCCTGGGCATCGCGAGCGAGCACCTGAAAGAATGCCTGGTATCGTCCCGCCGGCTCCCAGTCTTCTTGTTTTAAAGCCCTCGCGCAGCTTTCTGCGAGGCCTGATATCGCTTTCACGGCACGATCCAGGTATTCGCGAATTTGTCCGCCGGACTTGCTGCCTTCTTCATTGCGGAGCCCTTGAGCAGCATAGGCCAGCATGAATTCATAGCATTCTTCGACAGTATTGCAGCGTTTTGAAATATCAGCCGGCATCTCTTAGGCCTTCTGGCTCTACTCCTCCGGGCGTTGGTGATGAACTAGGAGCCTCTACAGGCCAGCGCCGCGGATCGTGTTCTTGGAGATAAAAGTCGCGGCTCATCCAACCGAAGATCATTGATTTCGTGATGGCGCGCTTCTCCGGTCGAAGACCAAAGTAAACATGCACCATGATCAACGCAATCAGTCCAACGCCCGCCAGCCCATGCAACACGTACATCATGCCCCAAGTCATATCACCGAAAAGATACGGATTACGCGGAAAGAAAATTGTGCGCACGCGGAACATCATGAACACGCCGGTCACGATCGCGGAGAGCCCGGCGGCAATGATGGCACCGTGGTAGAGCTTGTTCTCGAGAGGATACTTGGCGAATTTTTCCGGTGGTGGCGCAGCCTTCCCCATAAAACGCAAGATTCTCCTTCCGGCGTCTCGCACGTCAATTTTGTCCGGCCAGATCGACCAGAAGTCCATGAAGAAGGAGGCGTGGATGATATGAAAGAGTATCGAGACAGTGAGGACGGAGCCCGCGATCCAGTGATAGGTAACCCAGTCGAACCGGAAGCCCACCTTCGGGAGGAAAGCGGTAAACAGCAGCGTGAACATGCTGGCGGCCATAATCCAGTGAAATATCCGCGCGGTCAGCGAATGTCTGGGTACGTGCTCCGGGACGCGCGCGGCGATCAGTGGTGAACCACTGCTCGCAAACTGCTTGGCTTTGGCGAAGTATCGCAGATACGTAGCGTGCACGACGAAGAAGAGAAATCCTGAGATGACTGCAACCCATATCAAGAACCAAGCGATATGGATGGGAACGTCTCGCCCCCACGGACTCTTCGCCCATTCTAGGAAGTCCACAGAGCCTCCTCTACCCCGCCGATTGCGCGCTTCACCAGATTTCTCATCAGAGGGATTTTGTAGGCGTTGAATTGCAGCGCAACCGCACCTTGCACGGCCAGCTTCCCGGCCAGCGATCCGGTAGCTGCAATTGCTGGTTTGCCGCGAACGGCATCTTCGACGGCCTTCAGGCGCAGGGGCCGCGCCGCCGCACCGTTTACGGCTATGCGGATTCGCTCGATGCCGCCGTTCGATACCACCATTGCTGAGGCCACGTTCAGCAGCGGGAAGTCCCACACGTTCCGGTCCCGCACTTTCTCGAAATAAAACTGCGCGCCGGCCCACGCGGAGGGAATGCGAATAGCCGTAAGAAGTTCTCCAGGTTTCAAGACATGCAAACTTGTGATGTCGACGTCGGGGCCGACGAAGTAATCTTCAGCATCGATCACGCGCTCACCCTTCGGCGTGCGGATCACGAATTTGGCGTCGACCGCGATGAGCGCAGGGGCCGTGTCCGAGGGATTCACGGCCACGCATCGCTCGGCATGAAGGATTGCATGCTCGCGGTTGCGGCCCTCCGGAGTGTCGGCATAACAAATGTTTCCTCCGGCGCGATAGCAAGGCCAACCTGCACGGTAGTACCAGCATCGCGCGTCCTGGGAGACGTTGCCGCCGATCGTGCCCTGATTGCGAATTTGCGGCGAGGCAACCAATTCCGCGCTTTCCGCCAGCAGTTTGTACTTCTCTTTGATTGCAGGATGCTGAACTACTTCCGTCAGCGTGGTCATCGCCCCGATCTCGATGCCATCGTCAGTGGTGCGAATTCCTTTCAACTCCGCGATCCCGCTCAAGTCGACCACCACTTTGGGTTTCTTGATGCGGTCCTTGAGCCAATCGAAGCTATCCATGCCTCCGGCCAGGACCCAGCCATCCCGTCCTTGCTGTTCGAGCAACTTTTGCGCATCAGCAATAGAGCTTGGCTGCAACAATTCGAATGCCGGCATAACATCTCGAATTACGGCCATAGGTTCTCCTTTCGCATCTCCACTAAATGTGGGCCGTCAAAGGATGTTGCATGGGCCGCCCCGATTCGAGCGAAGTTAGGATGGTGTCGGCGTTGACAGGTGCGCGGCGAAAAATTTCATCTCCGAGCGCATCCGAGAGCGCGTTTAGAATGGCGGCGCAGCCGCCACCGACCGGAGGCTCGCCGACGCCACGCGAGCCCACCGGAGTTTCCGGATCGGGAATATCCAGCGCCGCCCATTGCATGTTCACAGGAACGTCGAGAATCGTCGGAGGCTTGTTCTGATAGAAACGCGTCGAAAGCATCGCGCCGTAATGCGGGTCATACACCCACTTCTGACCAATCGCGTGGCCTATCCCCAGAACCGAGCGCCCAAGCACTTGGCCCCCAAGCGCGCGCGGATGAATCACCGACCCCACGTCGGCGTAAGCCAGAAAATCCACGATGTAGTATTTCCCTGTTTCGATGTCGACTTCGACTTCGGCGAAGCTCGCCACGTAAGAATATGTTTGGCCGTCGCGAGGATAATTGTCCTTCGCAGCCGCCACCAAACCCTGCCCCGCCAGTGCTGCCATAGACGCCTTGGTCAATTTGTTGAGATCAGCTGAAGCTTCGTGGCCGTCATACACGCCACCCAGTTGAATTGCTTTCGCCGCGGCCTGCCCCAACGTCATGCCCGCGCCGCCGCCTTTGCGGAAGACACGCTCGTTCGCGACCTCGTAACTTTCTGGCTTGCCGCCAAGACTTTTGGCTGCGATCTCCTGAAGCTTTTTCTTTGCGTCCATTGCCGTTGCATAAGCGGCCCGCGTCATCGCGTGTGTCGTCTGGCTGCCACCGGATACGCAGGTGAAAGGAAGGTTCTTCGCCGTGTCGCCCCAGGTGATATCGCACTTCTCCCACGGAACGCCCAGGACCTCGGCACCCGCGCGGTGCACGTCCATCACCGACTCCGTACCCAGATTGCCGATGCCGGACTGGAATCGGACACGCCCCTCTGGTGTTATGACCAGCAGCCCGTCGAAGCCAATCGTGCCACCCACGTAACAACTCAGCGAAACACCAACGCCGCGCGCCTTCGTGCCGCTTCGTTTCGGAGTACGTGCGGCCCGCTCGTTCCATTTGAACTGTTCCGCGCCGCGGTCGAGCGCTTCCTTGAGGAATGCGCTCGTTGCATAAGGCCGCTTGCCGGTACTCGCCATCACTGGCCCCACTGGCGCCTTTCCTTCCGGGCAGTTGATGCGGCGTATGGCCACTTGATCCAGCCCAAGTTTGCGCGCCGCTTTTGCAATGATGGGTTCCATGATCGCAATTCCCTGCATTCCGCCTGGGGAACTTTGCGCGCTGCGCGGAGGCGTATTCGTGAGGATCGTCGCCCCGCGCCAGCGCATCGCTTCGCACTGATAGAGCAACGAAACGATGCGACCCGACGAAGGAACATCGCCATTGGCGTCGTAAGGGCCGTTGTTGGAAATAACAAACATGTCCAGTGCGATGACTCTGCCCTCTTTGGAGAAACCGGCTTTCATTCTGCCCATGAGACTCGGCCGCGCACGCCCGATGAACGTTTCCTCTTCCCGGCTGATCCGCATCATCACTGGAGCGTTGACCTTCTTCGAGAGAAGCGCGGGAATCACCAGGGTCACGCCGCCCGTGATTTTGCTGCCGAAGCCGCCTCCCGTGTATTCACTGATCAGAACCACGTTGCCCGGATCGATGTTCAACCATCTTGCGATGGCCGGCACTGTCTGCGCGGTGCTCTGTGTGCCCGTGTAGACGTGAACTTTGCCGTTCTGCCAATACGCCATTGCTGTGCGGGTTTCGAGGGTCTGGTGGCTGGTATCTGGCGTGACAAATGTTTCGTCCAGGACGAGCGCGGCATTCTTGAAGGCTGCCTCGAGGTCACCGTAGGACCATTCGCTGGGCGTCTTGCCCATTGGCAATTGACCTTCCCTGGCGTTCGCGAAATCTTCCTTTGTCCATTTCAGCTCACCAATCGTGGGCGGAGGAGGACTTGGTGGCGCCGCACCCGCCGCAGCGGCCCCGGCCGGAGCCTGAACCCAAATGTTTCCTTCCAGTCTTGGATTCGGACCCCCTGGCCGCAAAGTTTCGAGCGGATCAATGACAAACGGAAGCGGCTCGAAATCGATTCGGATTCTTTCAATGGCCTCCGCGGCAGCGAGTTCATCAACCGCGGCCACAGCGAGAATAGGCTCGCCCTGATAAAGTGGTTCCATCGTAAGTGCGCGCTCGCTCTTCAGATTGGCTTTGATTACGGTGCCGTTGTCGGTAAGGCTATCGGCTGGCGGCGGAAGTTCATCCGCCATGAGAATCCCCTTCACGCCGGGCATAGCCAGCGCTTCACGCGTATCGATGTGCTTCACGCGGGCGTGCGGCAGTGGGCTCAGGAGCAGTTTGCAGAAGAGCATTCCGTCCGCGTGGTAGTCTTCAGCGTACTTCGCCAGTCCCGTGACCTTCGCGTAGAGGTCGGGGGTTGCGTAATCTTTGCCGATCAGTTTATGCCCCGCGCCGTACACCCGCTCGGCAGCCTTGGCCCGCTCCGATTCCCTTTTCACGGATTTCTCAGGCATTGCTGGCCCTCCGCATATTTTCCGCGCCGCGCATCAGCGCGGTGAGAATCTTGTCGTAGTCCTGGCAACGGCACAGGTTCCCAGAAACGCCGAACGCCAGTTCGCTGCGCGTGGGATTAGGATTTGTCTTGAGGAATCCTACGGACGCCATGATGAAGCCAGGCATGCAGAACGCGCACTGGAAACCCTGTTCATCGATGACGCCTTGCTGGACCGGATGCAGCTTTCCCTCTGGGCTCGCCAGCCCCTCGATGGTCAAGACCTTCCGGCTGCGCACGGTGTGTGTCAGCACCGAGCACGCATAATGCGGGACATCGTCGATAAGAACTGTGCAAGACCCGCATTCGGCCCGGTCGCAACCCAGCTTCGTCCCTGTGAGACCCAGTTTGTGGCGCAGTGTCCAGGCCAGCGTTTCTTGTCTCATGACGTCTGCCCGCCGTAACTGCCCGTTCACATCGATGGTGACGAGCCTTTCACCCATCCCGCGAGTGGACTGGCCGAGCAATGTGGAAGCGCGAAATAGATAGCTTGCGGAGGAGACTGCCACGCCACCAACGATCACGCCTTTTATTAGGTCACGCCTGGAGATCGTGTCAGATCGAGGTTCAATGCTTTTCGTATCTTCTTTGTCGTTCATCCCCTCGTCCCTCCTCTCGCGTCAATACCGCACTTCGCACCGCGTCCGACCCAAATTGTCTCTCCTCTCCGCTCCAGAATCCATCGCCGGCTTGTGTTTCACCGGACTCGCTGTTTTGTTGGATGAGTTGCCGGAGAAAAATGGGTACTCTCGGCCCCTGTGTCACATGGCGGAGCCATTCTAAACTTCATCCGCTTGGACTCGATCGAGACCCACTCTTGCTTGTAGTGTTCAAGTCTCTTTATTTCCTCTGCGATTTCCCCCCAAGAACCAATTCTTGGATTCATGTTTGGAGTCTTCTGCTCCTTCGAGAAGCTCCGACAGTTGCTGATAAGAATCGAAGAGGTTTTTCTGCGTCGGACTTTCTGGGAGGCTTCTCTGGACGTGTTTTGTGCAGCAATCCATCTTCGGCTTCGATCTCGTCGAGAGTATTTTAGTAGACCTGCTCCCAGGTGGAGTCGGGATTAAACGCGGTCATCGTGCCGGCGATCTTGGCCCCGCCCGAGCCAAGATTCTTTTCGTAGACAACACCGCTGGAACTGATCATGAAGGTCATCACGCCGGAGGAGCTGTACTGGATGGGGTAGGCTACAACTGCGAAGCCTCCCGTCAGTTCGCCCCCCGCGAGGTAATTCTTGGCGCCTCCGAGGGCGGCCGGGCCCTGTTGGGTGAGAATGCGAAAATAATAGCCGCTGTAGGGGACGGGCTGGCCGGAGATGGACTCTCTAGCACCGGCCGCGGAATCGACGGCTTTGGGCGGAAATAGTCCATCCTGCTTTCCCGAGGTGCTGAAGATTTTCTGCGCGTAGTGCGCCTCGGCCGCGTCCGCGTTGCCGGCAAAGTAGTCGAGCTCGGCCTTGGCGAGCTCCCGGCAACCCTGGATGGCCCGAAATTCGTCTTTTCCTATGCGGCGGTACCACAGGCTTTCGTCGCCGGCCTCCGAATCGAAATACCACATGCCGTGCCTTTGCATCAGCGGAGCCGGCAGCGTCCAATTCTCCGCGCCAACGAGTAAATCCACGTCACCATCGGGGCGCTTTTCCAGGCGGTGCGTTTGCTCCAACTCGAACACAAACGTGGCGCGCGCGGAAGTATCGTCTGAGATGTCATCCGAAGAAATGATTTCCATCGCCTGAGGACCCAGGATTTCGGTCAATGCAGCGTCGTTGCCGCCCGCTCGCGCCGCGAGATAGAGCGCGTTCACGGCTTCTTCCGCGCTGCCAAAGCCTTTGGCTGGGACTCGACTGGCGAAGATCGTTCGCGACGCCATCGCGAAGACAGCGGCCACGGCAACGATCCCAATGATAAGAAGGGAGCAGGTCCTGAACATTTTTCGCTTGCGATCGGACTGCATGATTTTCCTCTCCATTGCTTTATTTTCTGTTCCTCGAAACTTGTAACCGGTGGGCGACGGAAGCCACAGAAGCCACCACCAACGCTACGGCCTCTAGGGGGCTGCCTTGTGAGCCGGACAGCGCCGGCAGGCAACCGATTAGTGAGGCAACAACCTTTTCATCAAACTTCATCGCAATCTCCGAACTCAATCCATCTTTCCGTTTCCCTACCCATGGTTTGCGGCTGCCGATGGCGAATCGAAATCCGCCACCGGCGACAGTCGCCTTGAGGGTCAAGGGTTAACGCCTTCGAACAGCAGGAGTCCCAGTTGGTTCTGATCCACTTCGATCGCCAGGACTCTGGAGTTGTCGATCGGGTAGTAGCCGTAGTTGTCGGACGCCGTGTTGGTAACGTCCAACCCGGTGATGGCGAAGAGACCTCTGCCGGGGTTAAGCGCGCCGCTCAGCACCGCTCCGGGAGTCAACGTGCCCATGATGTTGTAGTCGGTGAAGCCATTGATGCTCGAGCCGGTGATGTCGACCGGGCCTACGGCCGACCAGAACGGCAAGTTGTTCAGGTTGGCGAATCCCAGGCTACCGAGAGCATAGTTGCCGGAATCGACCGCGCCGGTGCTCTGCAAGTAGGCGTTGCCCGCGCTATTCTGCGAGGAGTCCACGCCTAGCTCGAGCGCGTTGCCGTTGCCGTCGAGATAGAGCTGAAAGGCGAACGGAACGCCTCGTACCAGGCTGGGCGTAACGTTGCTGATGGTGACGCGGCCCAGTGGCCCGACCGTCCAATTGCCGGTGATGGTCGTGCCGCCGCAGCAGGTCAAATCGGCAAGCGCGAGATTACCCGTCACCGTGCCGTTCGAGTTGAGACTGAAACCGCCGCCGATGGTGAGGATGCCGGTCGCGTCCGCACCAACCGCGGTGTAGACATAAGTTGTCCCGGCGACTTTGGCCCACGTGAAGGCTCCCGTATTCGAACCTTGCCCGAGCGCGTTGCCGCCCAGGACGCCGTTGAGACGGTCCTGCAAGTTTTCAACGAGCACGATTCGATTGGTGCCGATGATGTACGCGCTGAGCCCGAATTGAGAGATCACCGACGAATTGGACGGAGTCAGGTTGATCGTGAAGCGGCCGAAGGAGTCGGGGGCGGTGACAGAACCCACCGCAAAGGTTTGCGCCTGGCCCACGACGCCGCCGTCGTTGTAGTCAAACACGCTGCTGCCCGCGACGACCGACGATCCGCTGATATTGAGAATGCCGCCGATGACGAGCGCATTCGGATTCAAAGATCCGTCGAGTCCGGAAAGGTTGAAGGCATACCCGCCCGCGGGCGCGGCCTTGCCGGTCTGCAAGTCCAGGCTGCCGGTGGCGGCGCCGGAACCGTCAAACTGCGAGATCAGCATTCGCGATGCGGAAACCGCGGTGCCGCGAATCGTGATCGTGCCGTTGACGCCGAGATAGGAATCGGCCGTGTTGAGCGTGATCTGCACATTTCCGCCAGAGGAGGTGGCGATGCCGCTGCCAGTTGGCGAAATCGTGTCGTTTTGTCCCCGGTTGAGATCGACGTAATCGACCTCGCCGCCCGTGATGGCGCCGTTCTGCACGGTGATCGCACCCGCTGCGTACAACGGGCCACTCTGGTCTTCACCCTCTAAGTGGAAGATGTAGTTCCCGTCGGCCAAGGCTGGCGCCGCGATGTTGATCGTGGCCGAAGCAGACTTGGTCTTGTCGGTCACCGAAGTGGCTACGATCTTCACGGAATTGCCCGTCGGAACAGCGGCGGGAGCGGTGAACACTGTCGGAGCGTTGCTGGCCGTCGAAGCGGGATTGAAGTTGCCGCACTGCGCGCTGCTGCAAGTGACACTCCAGGTGACGCCGGCATCGTGGCTGTCGCCGCTGACCAGCGCGATGAGATTCGAAGTAGCGCCCGAGACGAGCGCCGCCGGGGGCTGAGCAATGAAAGAAACCGATACGCCAGTACTGGCGGCAATCGTTATGGTCGCCGACGCCGATTTGGTCGTGTCAGCTTTGGAGGTCGCGACAACCGTGACCGTGGAATTGCTCGGAATATTCGCGGGAGCGGCAAACGTGGTTGCGCTACCGCTGGATGTGCTCGCAGGATTGAAGCTGCCGCACTGAGTGCTCCCACAGCTTACGGTCCAGGTGACGCCGCCGCCCGAATCGTCGTTGCTCACAATGGCGGTCAGGTTCGCGGTCGTCGAAACCGTTATCGAAGACGGCGGCACGGGGCTCAAAGCAACGGAAATGGGCATGGGACCGTTGCTGGATCCACCGCCACATGCCGCAGCCCAAAAACCGAGCGCTGCGACGCTCGAGAGCAGGAGGGTTTTCAGAGCTTTCACTGGACACCTCCATCGGACACTTCCGCGCGATGTGAGCGGGAATCCGAGATGCCCTGGGCCCGCACGAGCATGCCGTGCTGATTACGGATGGTGATTTGGCGATCGCCCTGGGTGAGCTGGCGAACGAGCAGGAAATCTTGGCCGTTCGAAGCGCGCAGCATGCCGGCAACCTGAATTTCGTCGCCGGCAGAGAGACTCTTTGCGACATCGCTGCCCACATACGGCCCGAGATTGGCTTTGATGACGCCCTGTGATGTTTCCAAAACGATGTGCACGCCCTGCGGTGTACCGGCGGCGTGTTCGGTGATGATCTGCTGAATTTTTCCGCTGATTGTGATTTCGCTCCGCGCGGCTTGGTCGCCGGTCCAGGTGTGCGATTGCGAGGAGGACACTGGCGAAGTACCGCTTTGCGCAACTGCGGTGTTGGGGAGCATCCCAATGAGGCACAGGCCCAATGTAGGAACCAGCCATTTGCCGAGTCTGATGTCTCCTTTAGCTTTGATATTTGTCTTTTGCATGACGACCTTCTTTCTCAGCGCCGCTGCGCTGATTTCTTTCTCCTGTAAAGTGAATTGAACTTACGTGCGTGGAGAGAAATTGCACGGAGCGGTCCAAATGCTAAGCTGTTGAAGCAACGCACTTTAGGAGTCGTCAGCCATTCCCGAGGCTTCGTGAATCGACGAAATCTCGTGACCCGCAGCCACCGAATCGGGAGGTTCGAATCGTGCGAACAGCTCTTTTGCGAGCCAAATCACAACTTGAGACCCAGCTTTCGCTCGGCGCTGTTGAGCGCAACGCACGGTGGATTGCTCCCCGCCGCGGCATCCGCCATTCGTCACGCCGTTGGCATGCTTGAGCAGGGAAATCTCAACCCATAATATGGAGAAGGCATACGCGACGAATGTTGCCGCGAGCAGGGCTGGCGACGAGTTACTTAAGTCGTCGCTGGTTCCTGCAGAATGAACTCAATGGTCGAGAGAATCGGTTGGTGGCTTGACAGAATCGATCCCGGCGTCCATCGCCGCGTCAAGGGCCTGCGACTGGTAACCGCATACGGCATTGCGGCGATGCTGGGGGCGCTGCTCTACAGCTCGTATCACATCTCGGGCGGCTCTTTCCTCAGTTACCTCGCCGCCGGCTTTGGCCTCTGGGCGAGCGTTTCAGAAGGTCAGGCAACTCGCTGGTTATCTACTCGCGATCTTGTGATCCTGAATGGCGCCGCGGTGGCGGGCGCAGCAAGCTTGATCGGTCTTGCCCCGATCTTGATGCGCCATGGGCGGCTGGGTCCGGAGTGGACTCTGCTCACGGGCGCGTTTCTGGTTGGATATCTGAAGCGATTCGGAATCCTTGGCGCGGGCATTGGGTCCCAGATCTATATCGGCCAGCTTCTCGGCTACGGAACCGGGATCACTCGGGCCGATCTGGGACTGGTAGCGCTGGCAGGATTAATAGCCACGGTAGCCTCGGTCGTGCCTCGCTTGCTCAGCGGACCCGCGGAGCATGCGACGCCTGTGCCGGTTGTGGATGCCTCGATTGGGGACGGGCAGGGACCACGAGAACTGCGCATGGGGCTGCAGGCAGCCGTGGCCGCGTTTGTCATCGTTTTAGTAAGCAGCGTAATCCACCTTCAAGAGTCCGCATGGGCGATTACTGCGAGCACCTATGTCATTGCCGGGTCGGCATCGGGGACTGCACATCGCGTACGCCGACGCATCGTTGGAACGTTGATCGGGGTCCCGCTCGGCATCGCGTGCGTGCCGATCGCAACGCACATACCGCCGCTGGCGTGGATACTCGCTGCAATGGCAATGATCATTTACGCCATGGCATTACCAGAACGCTACGACATTGCCTGTGCCGCCTACGCCTTCACGCTGATGGTAACGTTGGCGATCAGTGGAGAAACATCGATAGCGGTCTTGGGGGCGCGCGCCTGGGAAACGCTGCTCGGCGGATTACTGGGAGTGGTGGCCGCGAAAGTCATTCTTCCTCTCCCCTGGCGGCGCGACCGAGTATGATTTCCAGGACAATGCAGGAGCGGCTTTGCTTCTATGCGGTTTGGAAGCTGCGCTTGTTGATCTTCAGGGATTTGATCTTGGAGTCGAGCGTCGATGCGGGAATGCCGAGTCTCGCAGCCGCTCCCGAGGGTCCGGACACGCGGCCCTTGGTTTCAGCCAGAGCGGCCTCGATGCGTTCCTTTTCCTGAGTCACCATGTCGTCTTGCAGGGGACGGCCCGGCTGAGCCTGATGAGACAGCCAGCTGTCGTCCACGTAAAACTCATCGGCATCGCAGACGATGACAGAACGCTCGACGACGTTTTGCAACTCGCGAATATTTCCGGGCCATGGATACGCTTCCAGCTGCGCCAGACTCTTCTTATCAATGCGCGAGATCTTTTTGCCCATGTTGCTGGAAAAGCGATCCACGAAATACTCGACCAGGAGGCGAATATCTTCCTTGCGTTCGCGAAGCGAAGGAACTTGAATGGGAAAAACGTTGATGCGGTAGAGCAGATCACTGCGAAAGGTTCCGGCGGCAACCGCGGCCGGCAAGTCGCGGTTGGTGGCCGCGATGATTCGCGTATCCACACGGATGGTCTGGCTTCCGCCAACGCGTTCAAATTCGCGTTCCTGCAGTACCCGGAGCAAAGCGATTTGCGTTTCCATCGGAAGTTCGCCGACCTCGTCCAGAAAGATCGTGCCTCCGTCTGCCAGCTCAAACCGGCCAATGCGTTTTTGTAGTGCACCGGTGAACGCGCCTTTTTCGTGGCCGAAAAGCTCGGAGGGAATCAGATCCCGCGGGATTGCCGCGCAGTTGACGCCAATGAAGGGGCGGTCCGCCCGCAAAGACCGCTTGTGAATCGCCCGGGCGATCAATTCCTTGCCGGTGCCAGTTTCGCCGGTAATCAAAACGGTAGAATTGGTCTTGGCTACACGAGCCACGCGTCGCAACGCCGCTTCCAGCGCCGCCGAGGCTCCGACAATTTCTTCGAACATCGATACTTTGTCGATTTCTTCGCGAAGCGCCAGGTTTTCTCGATTGGTGCGTTCCTGTATTTGTTTCTGCTCGTCGATGTCGGTACGCACACCGCACCAGCGAAGAACGTTCCCCTGGGCATCTCGCAGCGGCACAAGGTGGTCGAGAAACCAGCGATATTGTCCCTGGACACCCTTCAGCCGAATCTCTGTGTGAAAAGCGCGCGCGGTTTGAGCCGCTTCCTGGAACTCCTCCCAGACCCTCTCCGCGTCATCCGGGTGGGCGAACTTTTCCAGAAAGCCGCCCGGCGCCAATTGCCCGAAGGGGCCGAAGTAATCGTACACAGAGCGATTCGACTGCACGGATGCGCCATCGGGCTGGATGATGTACATGTGTTGCGGAAGGATGTCCATGATCTGCTGAAGCTCGTTCAGATGGTCTCGCAGCTCCAGGTATTCTTTGTGCGCTCGATCCGCGGCGCGTTTGCGATCTTCGATATCGACTCGTGTGCCGCACCAACGGATGATCCGGCCTTTTTCATCGCGCAATGCGCGAAGCTGATACAGAAACCAACGGTACTCACCGTCGTGACGGCGCATGCGCGCTTCCATCTCAAATGACTCGCCGTTTTTGATGGCCTGCCGGATTCCCTCTTTGAGTTGTCCAGCTTCCTCGGGATGCGTAACCAGATCCAGAAACTCCATGGGCTCCATGAGCGGGATGGGCCCGAAGTAATCGAGCGACGCTCGATTCCCGTAAGAAACGCGGGCGTCTGCCTCCCAGATGAACATGTGCATCGGGACAACGTCGAGCACTTGCTTCAGCTCGCGAGCATGCTCTTCCTGCCACGCTTGGGCTCGCTGTAGCTCCTCGAAAGCCTGAGCATTTGTGATGGCCACCGACACCTGATGCGCGAAAATCTGTAGCCAAGCGGAATCCTGATCGGTCAGGTTTCCGCGGCTAAACACGCTCAACACTCCAAGAGTCTTTCCCCGAGAAATCAATGGGTGCCCTACGAATGACTGAAGCTGTTCCTCCCGCGCCCAATCCGGCTTGGCGGTGCCCTGGCTTGCGTCAAGGAACTCCTCGGTCAAAATGGAAGTGCCTTCGGTTGCGATTCGACCTTCGCGCTTGTTGGCGAGCGGAATGCGGCTGTAGGGGTGCGTGAGGGCGGACCAGTTTTCGTCGACGGTTTTGATGGGAGTACCTGCGCTAGCGGCAAGATGAAGGCACTGCGTCTGGTCCAAACACTTTGGACGCATCACGCATCGCGCGCAGATGTCGCCTGGCTTAAGAAGCCAGACGCGCGCCAAGGCAACTCCGGGCTCCGCAGCGAGACCGCGGACAATGCCGTTCAGCACGTCCTCCGCGTTAAGCTCGCCTGACACCGTGGCGGCAAGCGATAAGAGGGACTCGGCGCGCAAGGTGGGCTCCCAGGTGCAATAGTAAACCAATTGACGCCATTTGAACGAGCGCCAACCCTGGAACATGCATTTGCCCGGAGTATTGGCTTTATTTCACGCCGCTGGGACCAGAATCCCGCCGTGCGGCTGATTGCACGTCAGTGTGGGAGGCAACATCCGATTTATTTCCTTCCACCAGGCATCGGCCAAATCGCGATCGACAACCGAGAACAACACCTGGCGGAACATCCTCGCGGACTCGCCAAGGACCCGCGATGGAAGTTCGTCTCTGCCGGCGCGCGGTTCCGCATCCACGTTCATTTCCTCAATGCGGTTTCCGCCTAGAGACACCCACCAGAAGTAGGTGACCCGCGCCCTTCAACCGGGATCATTGTCGAAAGCAAGAACTGGGTCGGTCAAGCCTGGATGCGATTCCAACTGATCGTAGAACCGCTCGACGGTAAGCGCGATGCGGTATAGGCCGATGCGATGAGCCAGGTTTAGCGTGCTTGCGGTCGTGTTCATGGGTTCGTCTCCGTACGAGGCCTGCCATTCCCGTGGCCCAACCGGCTGATCCATTCGCGGATGTACGGCGGGCAATTCAGCAGCTGTATGCCATGGGCCTCGTACACCGCGAGAAACCTGACCGTATCCTGATCCGCTAACCGAACGTCCTTTAGGTCGACAGCCACTTTTCGAGATCCGCACTCCTCTGCAAACGTTTTCTCCAGCTCGGTGAGTTGTTCTCCCTGCATTCGTCCGCTCACCTTGAGAACCACGCGATCACCATCTGTGAGTCGCTCAATCTTCCACATGTATTCCGCAATCCTTCCTATTCGATCGTCGGCGTCGCTGGACCACGCCTGCAGGTGGGGGCGAACCCTGGCAAATGCGAAGTGTGGCCCGGTTCGCGCTTCCCGTCTTCTCCCAGAGCGACGACTACTCGACCGGCCACCAGGACTCGTCGGGGTTGTATTCCTGAATGGCGGCCGCGATCTTCTCCGTTTCGGGGCCGAGATCTTGTTCGTAAGCGATGCCTTCGGGGCCGATCATAAACGTCATGATTCCGGTCTCGCCGTACTTGACGGGCGTCGCTAGGATGGCGAATCCATTGGTCATCTTTCCGTCAACAATGTAGCCCTTTGCTCCACCCGGGGCGTCGTCGCCTTGGCCGTTTAATATTCGCAAGGTGTAGCCATCCATGACCAGAGGGTCGTTAGTAGGATATGAGGGGAACGCAGACTTCGGGAATTGGCTCAGGTTTCCGAGCGGACTAGAAGCCTCGGTTCCGTGCACGGGCCAATACAACCCGTCTTGCTTTCCCGCACTGCTGATAACCCGCTGCGCAAATTCTCCAGAGGCGCTGTAGTTCTGTGCATAAATCTGTTCCGCGTTCGCCAGCACCACGCAAGCATCGATCGCCAGCAGTTCGTTTCGGCCGATATCCCGCGCTCGCAACTCCTGCGCCCCGGCCACGCCATCGAAGTACCATTTCCCCGACGCGTTCTTCGCCAGCGGCATCGGGAACGCAAAGTTGTCCGCCCCAATGTACAGAACCTGGCTGCCATCGCTCATGTCCACCCACCGGTTCAGCTGCTGATACTTCTGCGCGAAGCCGTCAATCGCCGCCTTGTCCGCATCGGTGTCGCCGCTCATCAGCAGATTCTTTGCCTCCACACCCAGGACCTTCGCCAGTTCAGCCGGATCGCTGCTCTTCGCCGCTTCGTCCAACGCTTTCCCAGCATCCGCGGGTGTCTGAAACGTTAGTTGCGTCACTACCTTGCCGCCAACGTTCTTTCGAACTGCCAGCGCCGCGCCCGCGAACGCCAGCACCACAATTACCGCCATGATCCACTTAGTCGTTTTGGTCTCGCTCGATATCATTTCCGATCTCCTTTAACAGTTCTTATCTCGTTTTTCTTCCGCTCGACTGGCCCTAGCGTCGCCGCCCGCCGCCACCCCCGCCAAAGTGCCGTTCTCCGCCCATGTGCTGCTGCCGCACCATGCGCTGTTGTGGTCTCCGCCCTGCCATGCTGGACCGGCCGCGATTGCTCTCCGCTCGACTCGTCGCACCGTTTCCGCTCATTCGCGAGTTGTTTTGGTTCCAGCTGCGGTCGCCAAAGCTGCCTTCGTTCGAGCGTTCCGCTCCCGGGCCGTTCGTTCCGGGCCTGCTCGCTCCCAAGCTGTTCGGCTCTCGATTGGTCGCTGCCAGGTTGTTCGACGCCGTGCGCTGCTGCAGTCCACCGGTGTTATTCATTCCGTTGCTATAACCACCAGCTGGCGCTACGCCCGGACCGTTCCTTCCGGCATTGGGATTCTGGACACCGCCGTTCCCGCCGATCAGACCGTGGTTCCCATTGGCTCCGCCATTGGGCATGTGTGCCGGACCCGTTCCGGGAACGTCGTGGTGGAAGCCGCCGTTGGGCCCGAAGTATCCATTCGGGTGATATCCGCCGTTTGGTCCATAGTGCGTATCCGTGCCCGGATGATAGCCGTTCGGGCCGTAGGGGCCAGCTCCATGCGGGCCGGGACCCCACGGGTGGTAGCCGTTATAAGTGTTGTTATTAATGTAGGTGCTGTGGTTGAAGATGATTGTGCTTCCGCCTCCACCTCCACCCCAATTGCATGCCCATGCGTGGAAGCCCCAGCCAAATCCACCGCCAACCGCGAATGCACCACCACCACCACCAAACACCGCTACTCCTGCACCGAACGTCAGCGCGGGAGCCGCAAACACCACCGGCGGCGTGTACAGCGGCACAACAATCGGCGCTCCGTACACGATCGTCGGGTTGTACTGCGGAATGTACACAACCTGCGGACTCGCCGGCTGAATCACGATCGTTCCAGGCGTCGCCTGCGTCACCGTGATCTGTGCGTTCGACTGCAGCGTGCCCGCCGCCTGCGCCTTCGCGCGCATCGCTTGAACTGCCGCCATTACATCAGCCTGTTGGTTTTGAAACGCCTGGCCCAGGCTGGAAGTCCACGCCAGATTCTTCGCCAAATCGTCAAGGACCGAAAGGAACTGCGTTAACGCCTTCACACTCGGGTCCCAGCTTTGCTGGTCAACTGCCTGCGCTAAGGCTCCGCCCGTCAAATTCGAATTTTGGTGCAGCCAATAATCCGCGATCGCCACCTGGTCCGGGAACGTCGACGCCGCCAAAATCTGCGCTACCAGCGCGTCTGGGTACAACGCTATCGGGGCAACTAACGCATTCAGTTGATCCGCCGATTGCGGTGCCGGTGTTGGCCCGGAACTGCCTTGTGCCGTTGCCGTCGTCGCAAGCTGCGGTGCTGCCTGCGGAGCGGGTTCGGCCGGAGCTTGTACCGTAGGGGCTTGCACCGTCTGTACTGGTTGATACTGATAGGTAGTCACTGTCGCCACCGGCGCTGCTGCCAGCCCAACCCCGGTTGTCTGCACGGCTTGCCAACCCGCATGTCGCCCGTGAATTCCGTATAGTCCGGCCATGGTGTTTCCGTTGACGTTTCCTCGAAATGTCAGCACGTTGCGGGTCTTCGTTTTGAACTCCACGTGCTGTCCATTGATCGATCCTTGAATCGGACCGGACTGCTCAGGGCCTTCGAAAAATCCTGACAGTTGATTGCCATACTGTGCGATTTGGACGTGCTTCACGACCGTCTCGCCGGTCGCGATACTGGTTGAGTAAATCGTCCAGTTACCCTCGATGTTGTATGGGGGCTGCTGGGCTACCACGATGCTGCAAAAGATCAGCGACACGAGAACAAAACCTGCAAGCCTCAGCGTCGCGCCAATTTTCTTCATCACATCCTCCCTGGACTTGGTAAATGCAATGGAGTAACCAAAGGTAAGTTCTTAGTTTGCTTTGAGTTGTGCAGGTCGCGAGTTCACGAAGGCTCGAAAATTCACGAAATCTCAGGAAAGACGCTCGGGATTCTCTGACGGACTCCGCCGGCCACGGCGGCGGCACGGGGTCCCTTCTTTGACATAGTTATTGGCCAAGTTACAAGGCTATCTGGCTGAAAGAATCTGAATGGTATAGACAGGCGGATGGATGGACTGTCTGGGAGGATCTAAATGAAAATTGCGCTTGGCACGACACTGGGATTGGGTTTCGGTCTTGTACTGCTCCTGATGGTCCTTAGCACCCACGCTGGCCCACTTTAAGGTCACCAACGTAGAGGCGGTGCGGGACAAAACAGGCAACATTCGCGTGCCGTCTGTTATCGCTCTTAAAGACCTAAAATCAGATCTTAACATGTCGATGAACAAGGCTCGTCAAACAGTGCTCGCGGGTAACGAGAAAGAAGGATTTCACAAGGCAAAGGCCGCTTTTGACAGGTCGGGCAGTTTCAGGTCGAGCATCACGGCGCTGGGCGGCTGCCTCCGAAAAATCTCAAGGCCAGAAATTCCGTCGGATGCGATCTGAATCTGCAGCGAGTCTGCTTCAAGAAGGCGCTGCATCGTCCTCTGCATACCACGGCTGTCACCAACTACAAGAACTGTTTCCATCTTTTCGATTCTTCGGACTTCCAGATCCATTCTTCCTCTTTAGTTTCAACCTCAAGCGCGAATCCGGCCCGCTCCCCAACTGTTCGTGAAACCATTCGTCAGCGGTCTAGTTTGGTGCCGCCGAATTACTCCGCTTCTGAGAGGTAGTGCGGTTATTCTGGCTCCGGCGTTCATTACCGCGCAGGGCGTTGTTGTTGTGGCGTCTGTGGTGATTCCAAGAATGAAAACAAGATTGCTCCCTCCGGAATGGCAAAGGGAATCGTGATCTTGAACAAAGTTCCGGTCTCATTTCTCCCATCAAGGTGGATCTCCCCGCCGTGATCCTCGACGATCTTCTTCGCTATCGCGAGGCCCAGTCCGCTGCCCCGGGCCTTTCCGCAGCTCACAAAAGGTTGAAAAACCAAGTCCTGGATCGTCGGCGGGATGCCGGGGCCGTTGTCCCAGACGCCAATCTGCAAGCAGGCTCGATCTCCAGTCGTGCTTATGACGATCTGCCCCGAGTCCGGAGAAACCGCCTCGCAAGCATTCAGGACCAGGTTGGCAACCACCCGTTCGAGACGGTTGGAATCGAACCAGCCCACTGCCAAGCCTTCATGATGATGCTTGATGGTGATGCGCGGGAACTCCTGCCTCACACTTGTCATCCGGATCGCACTCTCGACGGTGTCGACGATGTTTCGGGCGGCAGGCCGAAGAGTGTCACGACCCTTGGAGCAGTCCAACAATGAGGAGATCATCTCATTCATCCGGTCGATGGCCCACCGGATTTCCCGGTAAGTGTCACTTCTTTGCAGCTCGCTAATATCGGACCGGGTGAGAAATTCCGCATTTGCAAGGATGGCCGTCAAAGGATGGCGAAGATCGTGGGAAACGAAGGCGACGATCCTGCTTACGGCGGAAAGTGGCTCCAGAATTGGAAGATCCCATGGCCCGCTCTGCAAAGATCCAGCCGGCAATAACCGCCTCCTAGATACAGCTTGCTTCAGCATTGAAACTCCCTTCCATCCGCCGTATGCCGAAGTTCAGAGGGGAGCGACCCTTTCCGGCTTCGGCAAGGGCTACTTTGTGACTCTAGATCTCGTCAAACGATGCCCCCTCTTTGAGTTGTTCAGCTACAAACGGGTTAGCGCGCATAAGACCTACACCGCGATTCCCCAAGTTTTTGAGGAGTAATATCCCCGCAGCATCGGCGAATGAAACGTCCGCCAGCTCGAGGGACAACCGAACCTCATTGGCGAAAGTATGCATATCGCATGCCGTGCGGAGCTCCTCGACCGAGGAACCCGTTATCCGGCCTTCCACCCGAAGGGTTACTGCGCTCCGTGACGATTCGACAACCGTGATCCTCAGCATCGCGGTTCACCTGGTCTCCTCTGGCCCTGATATAGCAATTGATATGCCCTTGATGCCATTAGACCAGGTCTGAAGCGATCTCTCCGAAACCCACCGAGACCGTCGGAGATAATATTTGTCTCGAATCAATAAGTTACGAGGGCTTGCCGCCATCTGGTCACGCTCCGGTTCCTGGGATGTGCAAACGGTTGCTTTCTCCAAGGGTGCGGCACTCACGGGAGGAGCCACCACATTCGGTAATCACCCGCGGGTTGCTGTTGGAGGAACTACGATCGGCGGTGGCGAGATCCCTTGATGCCGAGCTTACCCATGCGGTGGCGAAGCGTGTTTGGATGAAGGTTCAGGATCCTCGCCGCGCCCTTTGGACCATCAACCACTCCACCGGCATATTGCAGCGCGTTGAGGATATGGTTTCGGTCTACCTCTTCAAGCGTGAGGAGGGTGTTGGGAGACTTGAGGTCCGGCCGCTGCACCGGAGCATCCGTCTCAGGAGCCTCCATGCCTTTCGTGGAGGAGGTGACTGGCATGAGGTCGCGGTCCAACCGTAGGGTCGGCTCCGCCGATAAGATAACTGCGCGCTCAATTACGTTCTGCAGCTCACGAATGTTTCCGGGCCATGGATAGTTCATCAATTTCTCCATCGATTCCCGTGAAACTCCGTCGATCTTCTTGCCGAACCGCCTGGAGAATCGGGATACGCAGAAAGCCACCAGCTGCGGAATGTCGGAGCGGCGTTCTCGCAAAGGGGGAAGTTCGATGGGAAAAACGTTGAGGCGGTAAAAGAGATCTGAGCGGAAGAGGCCTGCCTGCATTGCTTCACGGAGGTTGCGGTTGGTGGCGGCAATCACGCGCACGTCCACACGGACGGGGTGGCTGCTCCCTACCGGCTCGAACTCATGTTCTTGCAGAACGCGGAGCAGCTTCACTTGCGTCTCCAAGCTCAGCTCCCCGATCTCGTCCAGGAAGATCGTGCCGCCGTGGGCAAGCTCGAAGCGCCCGATGCGCCGCTCGACTGCCCCCGTGAAGGCTCCCTTCATATGGCCAAACAATTCGCTCTCCACCAGACCAGCTGAGATGGCGCTACAGTTCACGTTCACCAAGGCACGGCCATTGCGCGGGCTACGGTTGTGAATTGCACGCGCGACGAGTTCCTTCCCCGTCCCCGTTTCTCCGTAAATGAGCACGGTCGCATCCGTGGGAGCGACCTGATCGACGGCGCCGAGCGCCCTGAGCACTGCTGGACTATTGCCCACGATCTCCTCAAAGTTGTGTTCTGTGCGCAGTTCCTCCCGGAGATAAACGTTTTCCTTCTCCAACCTGGCCTTCAGGGTGTCAATTTCCTCGTAGGACTGCATATTCTGAATCGCCAATACGATTTGGTTCGCCACCTCCTGCAAGAACACGGCGTCCTCATCCGAATACCGATCCCGTTCCCGGCTTACCAAGCTGAGCGTACCGATACACTTTCCCTGGAAAACCAAGGGAAAGGCGCACATCGACTGGATGCCCTCGGCGACGAGGCGGCGCTCATTGGCATATTGCGCCTCTTTTTCCAGATCGCGGCGCAGGAGCGGCCGCTGATGGTCGAACACCCAACCGGCACAGGTCTCGTTGCGCCTATCCTCCAGGCCCGCTCGGAAGTAGTCCGAGAGCTGTCCCTCCACAGCGAGGAATCGGAACGTATCTCTCTCCGGCTGATAGAGAGTGATGGCACACCGGTCGAAGGAGATAACCGTACGCAAGGCCTCGGAAATGGAGTGCAGGAGGGCCTGCTGAGTCAGGTTCGTAATAATGGCATTGTTGATCTGCAGCAGGCTGCGGTTCCGCTCTTCACTCTTACGGAGCGCCGCCTCCGCCCGCTTTCGGTCCTCGATGTCGTGGAGCGTCCCGTACCACTTAACGATGTTTCCCTTTTCGTCGCGCAGCGGCACTTGGCGGCCCAGGTACCAGCGATATTTCCCGTCCGCCCGCCGATAGCGCACTTCTACCTCGAGAGGTTCTCCACCCGCCAACGCCTCCCGCCACGTGTTCACCGCCCTGTCGGCATCCTCGGGATGGGCTAGTTCTCTCCAGCCCCAGCCCAGCCATTGCTCCCTGGAGAGGCCCGTGTAATCCAGCAAACTTTGGCTTAGAAAATCCACGGAGCCATCAGGCAGAGCGCTCACGACGAAAGCCGGAATTGCTTCGATAATAGTGCGAAATTCCCTTTCGCTATTGCGGAGCGCTTCTTCCACTTGTTTCCGCTCGGTGATATCGATGAACGTTATCACCGCGCCCAGGGTTTTACCTTCCCGAACGACAAGATGAGACCAATACTCTACGGGAAAGCTCGTGCCATTCCTTCTCCAGAAAATCTCATCGTCTCTGTGGACGCCCTCGCCTTTCAGAAAACCCAGGTAAATCGGGCATTCTTCAATTGGATATGGGGTGCCGTCTTTGCGGGTATGGTGCTCCAGCGCATGCATGTTTTTCCCGAGCAATTCCGCGGGATCGTCATATCCAAGCATGCGCGCCGCCGAAGGATTCGAGAAAAGACAAGTACCCGTTGAATCGCAGCCACAGATCGCTTCCGTCGCGGAATCGAGTATTAGGTGGACCTGCTCGTCGCTGTCGCGAAACGCGTCTTCCCCGTGGCCTTGCATCGCGCTCTCTTCAGGATGCGTCATGGCGGGCGCCATAGGTCCACTGAAAGAATGCGTAGATCGTGAAGTCAGCGGGGAGGATACAAAACGCGAGAAATACGTTGAGTGACATCTCTGCCTACCACAGACGCATTCGGACCCTTCGAAAGGTACATCTTAGCATCGGAGAGAGGGCGCTAAGAAGCCCCGCGGAGTTCATTAGGGGTTTGTTAGGCCATCGTTCTTGCCGACTTCGACGATGGGCAACGTTATGAAGCTCGCCTGGCCTGGCTCATGCCAGACTCGCTGTGTCGCTGTCTGATATTCGTCCGGTTTCGCTTCGAAGATGTTCGCCACAAA
>JBEKWY010000001.1:0-139608 GCA_049512575.1 Candidatus Acidiferrum sp. | reverse complement strand
CGGGCAGAATCACTGCCCGCCTTTTCTTTTTGTCCCTCCGCTGCGCCTTGGTCTCGTTACTGGGAACGGGCGTCTGCATGGCTCCAGTGCACGCGGCGTGCCTGGGTTGGCGGCGCTCAGGGCAAGTCTAGCGCTTTCAAGGGCTTACGGAACGGGTCGGGGCCGCATCCGGGCCTTCGGAACGCTGTAAATAACACATTCTAAAATACTTAAGTAAGCGTTTGGTATCTACAACCCCGCGAAGCAAGGACGGACGCGTCCGTCCTTGCTTCAAAAAATCGGGACGCCGGGGCGGACTGTATTCCCTACGCTTGAAGGAACAAGCGGAGAAGGATGGGAGAGGCGTGAGTCGCCGGAAACTCTCGAAAGGATTTGGCCATGATGTTCTCGCCAAGATATTACCACAACGCTCCCGACTCAACGCGATCTCGACAGTGACGCCGCCTAGAGAATCCGAAAAAGATAAGTCCTAGGCGGCCATCGCCCTATTCCTGATTCGGGCGTGCGGCACGTCCCTAAAATTCCAATGATGGTGATTCAAGCTGACGAACGCGATTTCGCCGGGCAAAAAAGGGACAACCTCGTGTCCGCGAACCTGGATAATGTAGCCCTCACTGGCAACGGCTTGGTCGAAGCATCTACCGTCTTTGAGTTTCACAGAGACAACTTGGTAGCCTGGGCCGGTTTCTTTTTCTCGTTTCAGCCGCTCAAAGCTCTCAGAAGGAATTGGTACCAAGGACTTCATATTTCACCTGTAAGTGATCCGCCGCACACAAAACATTGTGGGGGATTTTGCAACGATTATCCCGTGACTGCAAACACGCTTCCCTGTGACCGCAGTCACGCAGCGACTCGACCGATCCCCGACAGAAAAGTTCCTCCGAAGCGAATCCCCGAGAAACGATTTCGACGCCTAATACTGTGAGCGAAGGATGTGGCGTGGGCGGCGTAGGTCTACGTGGAGCTTTGCGACAGCGAGACCATTGCGCCGGATTAACGGCGATGCCCTCCAAGTGAGTACTAGACGGACTTGTCCGATTACGCGACCTACGTTCAAACTAGTCCGAAGTTGGTCCAGCAAAGCATTTTTGTTTGCTAGTATGAGAATAAATGAAACTGGCTACGCTGCGAGAAACCAAGTCAACGATTCGATTCCGTGGCAAGTTGTTGCGGCCTAAGGGGACCGAAAAAATCGGATCGAGTTTCCTTCTAACCCTGCCTAAGAGCGCGAGTGCGAAGCTTCCAACACGAGGTATGACGATGGTTGAGGGAACGATCAATGGCTTCCCTTTTCGAGCGGCTCTGGAACCAAACGGCAAAGGGGGTCGCCTTCTCACGATTAACAAAGCCATGCTGGAGGCCGCAGGCGCAGATGCTGTAGAAACGGTAACGGTGGAGATTGCGCGGGCCGGAGAAGAACCGGAGATCAGGGTGCCAATCGATCTACGCAAAGCCCTCGCAGCAGCGCCGTTGGCGCAGGCAGGGTGGCGGGACATCACTCCAATGGCGCGCCGGGATTGGATTTTCTCGATAAGCTCAGCCAAGCAACGGGAAACGCGCAGGCGCCGGATCGAGAAAGCGTGCGACATGCTTGCCTCTGGAAAGCGACGACTGTGCTGTTTTCCCGGTATAAAGTGGATTATGAAAAAGAACGCGAAATCATGCGGAATGTGGCGTCCGTTGCCGAACCCAAAGAATCGTATTTCGCCGAGATCGACGAGTCCTGATTAACACGGTAATGTCTTCAGCTGTGCCCGTCATTCGTATCGAAGGGAAACGATTGGATCGACGCGAGAAGCGCGGGTCGCGGGGAGGTAGGTCGCCAGCAGAGCCACCACCGCGAGCACTGCCGCCGCCGAAACCAGGACCAGCGGGTCCCACGTCTTTACTCCGTACAACAGGCTAGCCATCAATCGTGTAAGTCCCAAGGCCCCGGCGGCTCCGACGACGACACCTACCAGCGCAAGACCCATGCCCTGCATCACAATCATCTTGCGAACGTTTTCGGTTGTGGCTCCCAGCGCCATGCGAATTCCAATCTCCTGGGTTCGCTGCTGCACGGAATAGGCCATCAAGCCGTAGATGCCGATGGCGGCCAACAGCAGCGCGACTCCAGCAAAAATCGTCAGCAAAGTCATATTGAAGTTCGTCCGCGCAGTGGATTCCACGACGACTTGATCCATGGACCGAATGTGAGCAACGGGCAAGCCGCCGCTCGCCGCAAGCAACTCTTTCTGAATCGCTTCGCTGAGCGAGTAGGGTTGCACGGCAGTGCGGACCATCCAAGTCAGCGGAACGATGCGATTTTGCAGTGCGGTGACGCCGTCATTCATCTGGGCGATGGGGACGTACATCACCGGTTCTGGCTCCCGGTTGATCCCGGTCTCTCGGACGTTCCCAACCACGCCGACTATCTGGCGCGAAGGCTCTTCAAATTCCGGGCCGATCCCATGCCCAATCGTGATCACCTGTCCGAGCGGGTCCGCCTTGGGCCAGAATTTTTTCGCCATCGCCGCGTTTAATTATGACGACGTGAGCAGCGTTCGAGTCATCGGCATCCGTGAACACTCGTCCGCGGGTTACCGGGATCTGAAAGACCGAGAAGTATTCGGCGGAGACGTCGCGAAACTGAACGTCGCCGTTATAGGGCCCCTCGGTGGGAGCTTGTCCCGCGATGCTAAAGGGCAGATCAAAGCCGCCTTCCAGAGGCAAGCAGCAGCTGGCGGCAACACCTTGCGCACCCGGCAAGGCGGCCATGCGGCGCTCGGCCTCGCGCACCATCTGGTCGGTCCCGGAGGACTTGTCGAAGCGCGTGCCTGTCAAAGACATCTGCATAGTCAAGATATTGCGGGTGCTAAAGCCCGGGTCCACTGTCCGGAGAATGCTGAACGTGCGGATTAAGAGCGCCGCACCCACCAGGAGAATGAGGGCCAGCGCCATTTCCGTGACGACGAGAATGGAGCGAACCTTATTCTGGCGGAGCCCCGTGCCAGCACGCGAGCCGCTCTCCTTCAGGGTGACGTTTAGGTCGGTGCGCGTGGCGCTGAACGCTGGGATCAGGCCAAACAGGATACCCGTCATGATCGAGACGCCGAGGGTAAAGAGCAACACACGCCAGTCCAGCGAAATGGTCGAGGCGTGCTCGCCGATACGCGGAATATCTCCCGGATTACTGGCCAGAATCGCGCGAACTCCAAAGTAGCCCAAGACCAATCCCAAAAAGCCTCCGGCCAGCGATAGCAAAAGACTCTCGGTGAGTAGTTGGGAGATTATCCGTTGGCGGCCGGCACCCAGCGCGGCCCGGAGCGCGATTTCCCGCTTCCGGATGGTCGCCCTTGCAAGCAGCAGGTTGGCTACGTTCGCGCAGGCGATCAGAAGCACCAAAGCAACTGCGCCGAGAAGGATCAGGAGGGCGCCGCGCACATCGCCAACGACGGTGTCTCGTAGCGGCTTGGCGGTCGCGCTTTCCTTGGGATCGAGCTTGCCGGGGAACTTTTGCCCAAACTCTTCGGCAGCGAGTTTCATGGCGTTCTTGGCCTGCTCCAGAGTCACGCCGGGTTTTAGGCGAGCGGCTGCAGAAAGATAATGCGCCTGGTCCGTGCTATTGGGATCGGCCTGCACGGGAATCCAAATGTCCGTGGGAGGATCAGTGGTAAAGCCACGGCCAAGCACTCCGACTACGATGTAAGGCTCATTGCCCAACAAAATGGACTTGCCCACCAATCCGCGATCGCCGCCGTAGCGGTTGCGCCATAAACCGTTGCTGATGACGACCACTTTGGGCCCGCCGGGGCGATCTTCTTCCGCCGAGTACGTGCGGCCGATCTCCACGGGAGCGCCAAAAACTCCAAAGTAGTCCGCCGACGCATGAATGCCTTTGACCTGTTCGGGGCGGTCTCCGCCAGTGATATTTACACCCGGCCCGCCAAAGTCGTAGACGGCGCAGTATCGGAAGACTTCTTTGTGCTGGCACCAAACCACGAACTTGGGAATGGAGGTTCCGTCACTGTCCCCGTCGGGTGAATGACGCATGAGCGCCACGATACGATCTGGCTCGGGATAGGAGAGCGGCTGCAGGAGCACGGCATTTACGACCGTGAAGATCGCGGTGTTGGCGCCGATGCCGAGCGACAACGCCAGAATGGCGGTTATCATGAAGCCTGGACTGCGCCGCAGAGTGCGGCCCGCGTAGCGAATGTCCTGCCACAAATTCTCCAAGAAGTTCAGACCTGTCATGGCATCTCCTCTATCGTAGCCAACTCTCGTCATCTTGGTTTTGTTATATGGTGCGGTAAGTCTACCAGCAGTGCGTTGACCAGGAGAGCCTCAGCGACTGGCATCGAAGTTCGGTCGAAAGCCCTGCGAAACGCGGGCGGTCTCAATGGATCGACGCAACACTATCGAGTCAGTTAAACCGGCAACACTTTACCCAGAGAACCGATCTGTCCGGCTGCAGGGTCATCGTTTTCAAAACAGTTGAAGGATTCTGCAAACCGCGATAGTGTGTTTTCCCGCCTTTAGGTGACTTCCTCGAGGAGGAGTGAGCCATGAGGGCCGCGGCCCCTATCTCCTTTGCGAGTTCACAACTCACAGAAACTCGTCATGTCTGTGCATTCTTCAATAGCGACGAAGAAGAATACCGCGTACTCCTTCCTTTTATTAAGGATGGATTCGAGTGTGGCCACAAGGCTGTTCACGTCGTCAACCCGGATCAACGAGTCGAGCACCTGAGACGGTTGGACGCGGCGGACATCGACTGTGCGACCGCGGAGCGAAGCGGCCAATTCGAGCTTCGAACTAATAGCGAGACATACCTTCGGGATGGCCAGTTTGATCCGGATCGAATGTTGCGTGCGTTCGAAGAAATTGCCAGCGGCAATGCCCCCGGAGGGTTTCCGCTTAGCCGTATCGTTTGTCGAATGGACTGGGCGGCCGAAGGGAAGTCCTACATCAACGATCTCATCGAGTTCGAATCACGGGTAAATCACGTGTGGGAGCGCCACGACGACGCGGTGATCTGCACCTACCATCTTGGCAAGTTCGGCGGTGATACGGTAATCGACATCATGCGAACGCATCCGATGGTCATCATCGGTGGCATCCTGCAACGGAATCCGTTTTTCGTGCCTCCAGCTGAGTTCCTCCGAGAATTCCGCGAACGACGAAGCGGGCGGAGCGCAGCAACCTCGGCAGGAAGCTGACGTGGCAGTGCAACCTGAGAGTTCCGCCAGAGAAATCAAGCGACTTCGGCGCTGCATTAATGATTTGGTGAGCATCCTCGCACTTCCCGCAACATGGACGGGAAGCGAGCAGTCGCGAATCGTGGGGGACTTGCTGGGTGCCCTGCTAAGCATGCTCAGCCTGGATTTTGTCTACGCGCGACTCAAGGATACAGCGGGCCAAGATCTGGAACTGGTGCGAACCTCGTCGGGATGGGGACCGATATCGCGAGCTCAAGAAATTGGCGAGAAGCTTCAGCCCTGGTTGGGGGATGGGTCGCAAAATTGGCCGCATGTCGCACGGGTGACTCTGGAAGGGCAAGAAATGTCGGTTGTTTCTCTGCGGCTCGGGTTAGACGGTGAAATGGGAACCATCGTTGCCGCCTCACGGCGAGTTGATTTCCCGCAACAGACTGAGGGTCTGGTTTTGAACGTAGCGGCGAACCAGGCTGCCATCGGACTGCGAGAAGCTAACCTCCTGAGCGCACTCGATCAACGCGTTGCAGAACGAACCGCGGAGCTTGTCACCGCCAACGAAGCCTTGCGAGAAGCGCACACGCGGATTGCGCGCAGCGAAGACCGGTGGCGCTCTGTATTTGAGAATTCAGCCATCGGTGTTGCGCTGACCGACTTGAACGGAAGATTTATCGCTGCAAATCCCCTGTACCAGAACATGCTGGGTTATACGGAACAGGAACTCGAACAGATTAGTTTTGTCGACATCACCATTGAAGAAGATCGAGATCGCAACAGCATCCTCATAGAAGAACTCCTAAAAGGGAGACGCAAACAGTTTCAGATTGAAAAACAGTATCGGCGAAAGAACGGCAGCACGGTCTGGGTGCGAAACAGCGTGTCTGTGGTACCGGGCACGGAACGCGTCCCTCGGTTTTTGATGGCGCTTTCCGAAGACGTCACCGATCGCAAGCGTGCTGGGGAGGCGCTGAAGGCCAGTGAACGCGAACTACGTTCGATTATCAATACGATCCCTACTCTCGCCTGGTCCGCCGAAGCCAACGGTTCCGTCACCTTCCTGAATCAGCGCTGGCTCGACTATACGGGCTTGACGACGCAAGAAGCGAATGATTGGGGCTGGGGAGTAACGATTCACGCGGACGACACAGAGAATCTGCTCGAATACTGGAAATCCCGATTGACGGCCGGAGAACCGGGCGAGGTTGAGACGCGCTTGCGGCGTCACGACGGGGTCTATCGGTGGTTTCTGATCCGCTTTGAGCCGTTTCGCGACGAATCCGGGAAGGTTCTTAGATGGTACGGCACTACCACCGACATCGAGGATCGCAAGCGCGCGGAGGAGAAACTCAAAGCCAGTGAAAGCAGGTTCCGCGCGATTATTGACACAATTCCGACAATGGCGTGGTCTTGTGAGCCGGATGGATACTGCGACTACGTCAATCGTCGCTGGCTTGAAACGACAGGCCTGTCTGTGGAAGAGGCTCTAGGCTGGGGCTGGGGAACATCGATTCACCCTGATGATTTGAAAGGCCTCGTCGAGTATTGGCAAACCTGCCTGGCTTCGGGCGCAACGGTGGACACGGAAGCCCGTATGCGGCGTTTCGATGGCACGTGTGGTTGGTTCTGGTTTCGCGCCAGCCCATTGCGAGACGAGTCGGGGACGATCGTTAAGTGGTACGGAACAAATACCGACATTGACGACCGCAAGCGCGCGGAGGAGGAATTGCGGCATAGTGAGGCGAAACTCGCACACGCGTCCAGGATCACAACCCTCGGAGTTCTGACGGCATCGATTGCACACGAAATCAGCCAACCTCTGTCGGGCATCATCACGAATGCCGGGAGCTGTCTGCGGATGCTGTCTGCCGATCCTCCAAATGTCGAGGGCGCGTGCGAGACCACACGGCGCACGATTCGTGATGGCAATCGTGCAGCTGAAGTGATCACTCGATTACGCAAACTTTATAGCAAGAAGGAACTCACGGCCGAACCTTTGGACCTGAATGAAGCTGCGCGGGAGGTGATTGCGTTGTCGTTGGGTAGACTTCAGAGAGACCAGGTGATCCTGCGGCAAGAACTTACTGACGACCTCCCAGTGGTTACAGGCGATCGTGTGCAGGTTCAACAGGTTATCTTAAACCTTGTCCTGAACGCCTCTGACGCGATGAGCGGCGTCAACGATCGTCCGAGGGAGTTGCTAATCAGGACCGAACGGGCAGGTAGTGGTGTGCGACTGACAGTGCAAGACGCGGGGATCGGTATCCAACCTGAAGCTGTGGGCAAGCTATTCGAACCGTTCTATACAACCAAGGGCAGCGGAATGGGAATCGGACTATCTGTCAGCCGCTCGATTATCGAGAGTCATCATGGGCGAATCTGGGCAGAACCGAATGATGGTCCGGGAGCAACATTTTCATTTTCTATTCCTGGACCCGAAGGTGTTGCGGTGCCAGCAGTTCGCGCCGACCGAGCGTCTGCTTGATGGCCGGAACTCCTGATGGCCCATCCAACTAGCAAATCCCTAAGTTCCCGACTGACGCGGTAATCGGAAAAGTGGAAGTCAGGTGTCAGAGAACACCATGTCGAAGAACAGCGGCATCATCGGCGTATCAGATCATGGCGGTTGGGCGGTGCTGGTCACGGTGGCGCGTGATGGGACGCTCCTGGACCGCCGCCGGGTGGGACTCGTGGGCGAGGGCTTGCCGAAGCTGCCGCACCACAGCGAAGGCCAAGGGCTCCCGCTCGACGAGGCCGTGAAGTTAGTAGAGCGCGTGCGCGTGTCAGCGGAGAGGCACGCGGCGCTTGCCTTGGACGCTGTCGCGATGGCGGTGCCGCGTATCCTGGGTGTCGCCCTTCGCAAGTGCCAACAGCTTCCACCCACGATTGCCGAGCGAATCAAGGACTACCGTGCGCAGAACGTTGCCGACTGGGTGATGTACCGCAAGGCCCTGGCTTCCGCGGCCGAGGCACGGGGTTGGCCCGTTCACTGGTACGACGCGAAGAGCGTATTGGGTGCGGCGAGCCAAATGTTGCGTGTGGAGAACCTCGACGCTCACTTCCTTCAGGTGCGGAGTGCCGTCGGGCCGCCCTGGGGCAAGGATCACAAGGTCGCAATGGCTGCGGCAATAGTCACGGCACCCGCGGCTGTAGAGTAGGCCGCGAAACCCAGAGCAAGGCCGTTTCGAATAACTGCTGTCCCAGAAACAACTCGTCGCCTTTTTTTCACTAGCTGTGGCCTGATGCCCCCAGACCAGCCGCGGCCATTATTTCAGTCTTCAGTTTCGCTTAATGATGAAGACGGTCTTATCGTCGATACGATCTTGTTCTCCAATCTGCCGGAGACGATCGTCCTCTTTTACAGCGCGGTCGAGCAACGCCCCGCAGATGTCCTTTGCTGGTTGCTGGTAGTGCTCGCGCATGACTTCCTCGAGCTGCTGTCGTGCTCCTCTGTCGCTGCCGTCATACACTCCGTCTGTATAGAGAAAGAATATGTCCCCTGGACTCATCAGCGTCAGCTCGGATAAATCGGACGATTTCACTGGTCTCTTCCGGAAATCCAGTGACAAATACCTGTTGCGATCCGGGTGATCCTCTGGGATCTGCACGCCGAGAGGAAGGAATTGCACCATCTGACTTCTGTCAATATCCATAAACTTGCGGTATTCGGCGGAAAAGACCAGCGGGGGCGGGTGCCCGAAATTCACGAATCGGAAGTACCCATAAGGGTGCACCTCACCGTAAAGCATGGTCGCGATCTCCTGGGCATTGGCTTGCTCACTCCTACCGAGCGCATTGCGGGCCGTGGCCGACAGCGCCAGCCGCAGGTTGAGCCTCTCAAATAACTCTGGCGTCGTTTTCCCTCGGTAATCGAGTTCTGAAAGCATGAGTGCATGAAACGTGTCGTGGACCGTGGACGCGATTTTCGCTGAAATGATTCCATGCCCTTGGGCGTCGACCAACAGGACTCCCGCGGTGCTGTACAACTCGTGCAGATCTTCGGCGATCCGTATCTGCTCCGAACTTCGTGCGACTCTGTACTCTCTCTCCAGTTCCGAATTGTTGCCGGGCCTTGATTTCAGCCATTCCACGTGATCGTCCACCGAATTGCGCGGCAGCGCCCCTACCGGCAGAGGCTCGAGATACTCCCGCGATCGCTTCAAGGCCCGCTGAATGCGCGCATCAATGTCGTAGCGTTGTTGAAAGTTTATGTACTCAAACAGATCGCCGCCGACCGTTCCGACGGGAATGGAACTACCGTACATCTCGATGCCCTGCACATGCGGGATCGCCCCCTCCACGGGCATAAGGCGCTTGCGCAGGTATTCATCAATAGTTGGAGGCGTGTACGGTGTGGTCATAGAGAAAGTTCAAGGCAACATGAATCCCACGACGCCCATCAAGGTTCATCTATTCGATGGGGACGCACGAAGTGTGAGTTTACTTCTGAAAGCTACCTCGCTAACGGCATATTTTACATGCCAATCGGAGGGCCGGGCTATGTCTTGCCGGCTTGAGTTTTCGTTCGAGTCGCCGCCGGAGCCAGCGCCTTGCATGAAAAACCCATGCTTTGACGGCGGCCGCAGTCAAACCAAGACGTTTAGCGGCCTCCTCGTTCGTGAGTCCTTGAAATTCGCGGGGTAGGAACGACGGTTCACAAGTTCTTCCGGAGATCTGAAATCGCTCGATCAAATCACATAAAAACGCATTGCTTTAATGTATCAATACGAGTTAAAGTTTCGCCCCGGCTTTAGCTTCCACTTCTAATTGATCCGGGGATGACTACTATGCAACTTTCTCGTCCGCTTCCGAAGAAAGAGGATCTATCGTGAAACGCTCTGACCGCTCGCAAATCCTCTTCCGGTACGGGATTCGATGGAAAGCCTTGACGCGCGCCACCTACGTTCCAAGGGCCGCCGCGATGCCGCTGGCGCAAGCCTTCGTGCTGCTTTTGTGGCTTGCGATAGGGGTGTTTCCGGCGTGGGCCCAAACGGGAGCGAGCCTTTCCGGCGTGGTGACGGACCAAAACGGCGCGGCGCTTGCCGATGTCGCGATGACGATCAAGAACGTCGATACAGGTGCGACGCGCGCGTTCGCAACCGACGGCGCGGGGCACTTTCAGGAGTCCGGCCTGCCTCCGGGGCGTTACGAGATTCGGGCGGCAAAACACGGGTTCGGCGATGAAACGCGGACGAAAATCAGCCTGACGGCTGGCCAGGAGGCTACGGTCGACATCAAGATGCAGCCAAGCACCCCCGATGCGTGCGCGAGCGGCCACGAGTTCGCCACCACCGATTGCGCGCTGACCTGGCACGGCGTCACGGTGTACGGTGCGTATGACGTCGGCGTCGGCTGGGTCAGCCATGGCTTACCGGAAAACGGCTATAACTATGAAGGCGAATCTCTGGTGAACCGAAACGGCCATAACTCTCGTTTCATCATCGCACCGAACAACCTACAGCAGACGGGTGTGGGCGTCAGGGGCAAGGAAGAGTTTCTGCCCGGCTGGTCCGTGGTGTTCAACGCTTCCACGGGCATCAATCCGCAGTCGGGCCTGCTGGCCAACGCGTCAGCCACCCAGACCGCCAACAACGGGCTTCCCAGGGCCAGCTATTCGGAAGCCATCGACGGCGCGCGCGCGGGCCAACCTTTCAATGACGAATACTATGGCGGAGTGTCGTCCACGCAATTCGGCACGCTGACCTTCGGTCGTCAGCGCGCTCTCGGCACCGATGTGATGCTCGTTTACGATCCGGTCGGCGGCGGCTATGGCTTTTCGTACATCGGGTATAACGGCACGATGGCCGGCGGCGGCGACACCGAGGACACCCGTTGGGACGACGCCCTGAAGTATCGGCTTATCTATGGCCCGGTCCATTTCGGGGCGATGTATAAATTCGCGAATGGTTCTGGCGGCTGCTTCTCGGCCTCGGCGACCTGGACGGCGACCACCTGCACGCCGGTAGCGCCGCATAACGACGCCCTTGGATTCGACCTTGGCGGAAACTACGGCAAGTTGTCCGCCGACATCGTCTATCAACATTACAACCAGGCGATCAGCGTATTGAATCCTTTGCTGGGGCCTCAGAGTCTGGCGGCGCCATATCAGTCGACCACCAACAGCATCAATACAAACCCCATCACCGGGGTCAATCTGATCGACACGAACAACACCGTATATGGCATCGTGACCGACAACAACGCCGTTATGGTCGCTGCCAAGTATACGTGGGACCCGTTCAAGCTTTTTGCCGGCTACGAATACATCTGGCAGAACAACCCGAAGAACCCGTTGGGCGTGGGCGCTTCGGACCAGGGCGGCTATATCATGAGCGGGGTCGAAGACAACAATCTTGATACTGAAAAGTTGGTGCAGATCTGGTGGACCGGCGTGAAGTACACCTACCGCAAGAAAACCGACTTCACTTTCGCCTGGTATCAACAGCGGCAGAATGACTTCCGCCTTCCGCCGACCTGCTCAGCCGCAGCCGGTTTCCGCGCTTCCTGCGCGGGCACCCTCAACGAGGTGTCCGTCTATGCGGACCATCACTTCACCAAGCGTTTCGACGCTTTTGCCGGAATTGCGTATTCCTACGTGAGCGGCGGTCTGGCCATCGCCATTCCTCATGGCCCCGGCGTCCCCTACAACTACAACAGCAACTTTGCGCCGACAGTCGGTGGTCGTTTCGCCTTCTGATCGCTTCCGCGGCGGGCTCAGGCGAGAGCCTGGATGGGTACTGAAGCGCGCGATCGGCGGTGCGCTGCTCTTCGCGGCAGTGCGAACTTCGAGAACACCAGCCTTTCTGCACGAACTGTGACCCTAGCGTGACCACCAACCCTTCGGGAAACAACCGAAGGGTTCGGTGTTGTTTGCAACTCACACACCAATCCCGGAAATGGTTTAGCAAGTTGCAAAGCCCCAGGCCCTCTTGTTTGGATTCAATTACTTACAGCCGACGAGGAGCCACCATTCGGATCGAAATGACCCTGGTTGGAAACAACTGTTGCACATTCGTTCCCCAAGACAAAAACGCGCGACAAGCACGAATAGCGTGTTTTTCGGCGAAGTGGGATCAAGATCTTCAGTTCACATGACGGAAATCGAGCATTAAAGAAAATGGTGACAGAGGGAGTAGCTAACGAGAATTTTGGATCATTGAAATCTGCTCATGACTGGCTACCTGTTGAGCGCAGTGAGCGAGCATTTCTGCCACATAGAAATCACCCCTCTCCGTATTAAACATTGCGTCGTACAGATGGTGGTCTGGCCAGTTCAGCTTAAGGTATCTCTTCACAAACGCCGCGCGATCCCTGTCAATCGTGTCAACGTCCGTTATTGCCTTTTCTTGAGGCGTTCCAGTTGTGATCAGGCGGTGGATCTTAGACGTGCGAGAAGCATACAGGAACACCCGAAACACATCTTTGCGATCTCGAAGAAAATATTGCGAGCCCCGGCCAACGATGACGCATGGGCCGTTAGAAAGCGCGTGATTGACCGCCAGCTCGGAAACGGCGGCAATGCGACGAGCGTCGAGTAGAGCTAAGCGGTTGGTTGGGGGCAGGCCTCCCTCAAATGCTCCACGAAGAAAGGAGAGGAAGACTCGATAAACTGCAGGATCGCTTCTCCATTCCATCTTCTGCACAACTTCTGGAGAGCTTTGCGTCAAACGCGCGATTTCTTGCGTTAAGCGTTCATCCCACAGGTTCCACCCGAGTCGTTGGGCGAGCAGGCTTGCGATCTCGGATCCTCCACAGCCGAACTCGCGCTCAATTGTAATTGCTTGAATCATTGCGCGTGTCCTTACCCGGCCGCCACACTTCCGCTCGCTCCTGGATCATTCTTTTTCAAGAAAAATGCGAGAGCGAACATCAACGAGCAAAACACGCCTAGGATCCAAAACGTGTCCATGTAAGACAGCACGTGTGCTTGTTGATCCACTAAGCCGTAGAACCTGGCAATGGCCTGATTGTGAGCGTCTGTGGCCCGAAGCCCGGAATGTGCGATTTCAGAGCTCAGCGCATGCAACGCCGAACGAAAAGCAGGGGTATCCGGAGTGACATGGCCGACGAGGATTTGCTGGTGATACTGAGAGCGCCGAACAATCAGAGTGGTCGCCAACGAAGTTCCTATACTGCCGCCGATGTTGCGCATGAAGTTGATCATTCCCGAGACGCTGTTGCCCTTCTCTGGAGGGATTCCGATGTAACCTGCGGCGGTAATGGGAACAAATAGAAATCCGATGCCCACGACTTGCGTGATGCGCAGCCACATTGCAAAACGGAAGTTAATGAATAAATCGAGCTGGTGAGCCGAGTAGAATAGTCCGACGGCGAGACACAGCCATCCCGCCGCAATCAAGTATCTGGCCTGAATCTTTGAAGTTAGCCGGCCAGTGATGGGCATCATGATTAACAAGACAAGTCCGCCTCCGGACAGAACAAGACCTGCGAGTCCGGCGGTATAACCCATCAGTGTCTGCAGAAATTCGGGAATCAGAACCAAGGTGCTGAAAAGCAGGAAGCCCATCATGAACATCATCAGGTTGGCCGCGGCGAAGTTAAAGCTCTTGAACATACGGACGTCGATGATTGGATCTTTTCGGAACCATTCCCAGATGGCCAGTGTGATGAGGCAAACCGCTGCGGTTATCGCCAGGGTAGTAATGAAATGCGAGCCCAGCCAATCGTCTTCCTGGCCCTTATCCAAAAGTATCTGCAGCGAACCAACTCCGAGTACCAACATGGATATTCCGATGTAGTCCACGCGGATACCCCCACCTTTCAACCGACGGAGGAAGGGTGGATCTTCGACAAGTGTGTATGTCAAATAAAGAGCAAGCAGAACTACAGGCAAGGTAATGAAAAAGATCCAGCGCCAGGAATAGCTGTCGATGATCCATCCCCCGAGCATCGGGCCCACCGTCGGTGCAAGAACCGCAGAAATGCCGTAGAGAGCAAATGCGATGGCGCGCTTCTCGGGAGGAAAAGCATCGTTGAGAATCGCTTGCGCCATCGGTTGCAATCCGCCTCCTGCCAGGCCCTGCACGCCTCGAAATAAGAGCAATACAGGCAGATTCGGCGCGAGTCCACAAAGCAAAGAACTCACCGTGAAAACAAAGAGGGAGAGCATGAAATACCGCTTGCGGCCGATGATTTCGGCAAGCCATCCGCTCATCGGAAGGATGATGGCGTTTGCTGCAAGATATGACGTGAGGACCCACGTGCTGTCGTCGTAACTGGCCCCTAAGCCTCCTGCGATATATGGCAAGGCTACGTTGGCAACGGTGGTATCCAAAATTTCGATAAATGCCGCCATCGAAACGGTGGCGGCAATCGCCCAAGGACTTACCTTCGGACGCCAGACGACCTGCTCGAAGGCCAGCGCTTGGGAGCTCACCGCAAGTAAACCTTGGCTTCGACGTTCATGCCCGGCCGAAGCTGATGGTCACGATTTTCCCCAGGTTCGAGAACAATCTTCACCGGCACGCGCTGAACGATTTTTACGTAGTTGCCCGTAGCATTTTCCGGAGGCAGCAAGCTAAACAAGGGGCCTGTGGCGCCTGCGACGCTATCGACGTGGCCGTCGTAAGTGCGGCCGTTCGAGTCGAGGTCAATCTCTACTTTCTGGCCCACGCGCATGTGTTTAAGCTGGGTTTCTTTGAAGTTCGCGGTGATCCACACTTGATCCAGCGGAACCACCGTGAGCAGTTGTTCGCCGGGGTCGACATTCAAACCGACAACCACTTTCTTGGTCACCTCGCCGCTAACCGGCGCTAATACCTTGGTGTATCCGAGGTTGAGCTCCGCCTGGTCGAACTCGGCCCTCTTTTGGCGCACGTCCGCGACGGCCGAAAGCGCGCGGGCTCGCGTGGACGCTACGCGTTGCGGTCCGGCTTGGGCGGATTCATCCCGAGCAATCGCTTCGCTTAGCCGGCTTCGTGCTTCCGTGACATTTTGTTCAGCAGACGCCTCGTCCGCTTTGGCGGCTGCTACTGCAGCGGTGTCCGTTTGTGCTGCGGCGACCGCGTGGTCGTAAATCTGTGCAGCCACTTCGTCCTTAATCAGCAGAAGGTGGTAACGCTGGACGTCGTCCTGGGCCTTCACGTTTTCCGCCTCGGCTTCCTGGATGCGTGCCCGCGCGGCGGCAACTTGTTTTTCACTGGCGGCGATTGCGGCTTTGGCGTTTTCGATATCCGAAGAAGTGAACTTCAGTTGGCTGGTGGTGTCCACCGAGCTAATGGGCACATCGATGTTCAGGGCACGAGCGGAGGCCTCTGCCGTTTCGAGGTTCGCCTGCGCTTTCGCGTCAGCGACTTGATAGTCCTTTGGGTCAATCTCCACGAGTGTGGCGCCTTCTTGCACATACTGGTTGTCTTCCACGTGCACCGCTTGCACGTAGCCTGAGATCCGTGCGCTCACCGGATAGAGGTGAACATCGACCTGCGCATCGTCGGTAGTCTCGAAACCCGAGAGGTAGTGCCACAGGAAGATGCCACCGACAAGAACTACCAACACGGCAGCGACAACAATCCAGCGCTTGTGAGAACGCCGGCTCGGATAACCGACGGGGGGCGTCGTGGTGGGGCGTTCCATCGCGGTATTGCGGCTTGAGGATGATGAACTTTCCGGGCTCGTAGCTGCCTCTTGGTCCGGCATCTTAGTCTCCTTTCAAATACAGCGCGTAGTTCGATTCCGAGACACCCATTGCTCGCGCCAGAGAGATCTTCGCGGTGTTATAGCGGTAAAGGCTGGCGATATACGCGTCGTTGGCATCCGCGAGAGATTCCTGCGCCTGAACCACTTCGATGGTGTCTGTAACGCCCGAGGCGAAGCGATCGCGTGATTGCTGCAGGGTCTCGGTAGCAAGCCGGACGGCATTCTTCTCCACCGAAACTTCCTGGGCGGTATCTTGCAAGTCAAGGAAAGCGTCACGAACGTCCTGGTCGATGCTGGCGCGGAGGTCTTCCAGTCGTTGCTTGGCGCTTGCCAGAAAGGAATCTGCTACGAGGCTATCTCCGTGGACCCTGCCTCCCTGGAAAATGGGTAATCGGAGCTCCGCCGCTGCGTCCACCGTGCCATGGTTCGACGCAGCATTGGTGCCTATAGCTCCGTAATCCGCAACCGTCGATAGTGTCGGGTAACGCTCGGCTGAAGCGGCCTTCTTTTGCAACTCCGCGGACCGCACTTGCTCAATTTCGCTTTTATAGTCGGCGCGAGCGGCGTAGGCCTGTTGCAGTGCTTCGTCGAGGGTCGAGGTCGTAAGCGGCCGATACGCGACCTCCGTGGTTGTGTCGAACGTCTGACCCGCCGGAAGTCCAATCGCCCGCGCCAGAACCAACTTCTGCTTAGCCAGGCTATTCCGAGCAACGATCAACCTTTGCTCGCGAGCTTGGAGCTCGACATCGGACCTGAGTACATCAACCGCAGCCGCAAGCCCGGCTTTCTTCTGGTCGGTCGTCTGATCGAGGAGCGCTTTCGCGGTGTCGCGCTGAGCTAAAGCGGACTGCACTTGCGACTGGTCCGCAATGACCAGCAAATAGTTGGACACCACCACAAGAACAATCAGTTCGCGTGCGTTCTTGTAGCTGTATTGGGCCGATTTAACCTGGGCGGCGGATGACCGTGCGCGTTCGATCGACTCCCAGTTGAAAACCGACTGATCGAGGGATGCACGCGTGTCGAAGACTCCAAAAGGGCCGATGACGGCCGGGTGGCCAGGAACAGTTATGCCGATGATCGCCTTCAAATCATTTTGGCGAACGCCGAAACTAGTAGCGGTGGTCAGATTTGGCAGCAACGTGCTGAGTGCCCGCCACCGCTCGCCTCGCGCGCCCGATACCCCATCGGCAGAAAGCAACCCACCAAGGTTTTGCCGCAGACCACGCGCCACCGCGTCTTCCAGGGAAAGTGATAACGCCGTTGAGGTGGCTGTACCCGTGGGAACTGCTCCCAAATAGGGACTCTGCGACTGAGAGTCTGACGCGTAACCAGGCTGAGCGGCAACGCTAGCAGCCCCGTAGGACGCGGTCCGCTGACTCGGCACGGTCAACTCAGACTGTGCGTAAAGCGGAACCCCTGCGAACAGAGCCAGGCAGAGGGCGATCCAGTTACCGCAAAACGTCGGACGATCGGCGGTCGCCATCTTCAAAGCCACGAGATTCACGATGCCTCCACCGGTTGTTTACACACATCCCATAAGATCGGTTGCGATAAGGCGATAGCACCAGAAGCTCAGAAAGGAAACAATTAGACGATGGTATTGGTGATACTTTCGTATGACTCAGCGTCCTAGAACCCTTCGTATTCAGTTGATTGATAAATACTTCAGTGCCATCAATCGAAGTGAAGGCCGCGCATGTACACCGGGAGCCGTGAAATCACGCAACCGGGCGCTTTTACGAATTTCACCTTTGCGCGAATCGTGCCGGCTATGAATACCAGGACAACAGTGCGGACGATTCGCTGACGAGGTTCGCGCCGACGCCGCGAATCGCAGGCCCGGGACAAGACACGGCCAGCTTTGCGGAGCTATCCGAGGTTTCTTTCCGGTGCGGCAAATAATGAAGGCATACGAGAGTGGCGCCAACTGGATTGAAAATATGGAAAATGAGGCGGCGGTCTAACTTCTTTAGAATCTGGAGCGGGCGATGGGAATCGAACCCACGTCCGAAGCTTGGGAAGCTTCTATACTGCCATTGTACGACGCCCGCTCGGTTCTGATCATTCTAACCACGATGGCGGGGCGTTAACAACTGCTTCCGTGACGACCTAGGCCGCGATGCGCCGACTGATCCCGCCCTTCCCCTCAACCGCCAGCGTCCCTCGCCAGCCAACGCACCTGCACCAGTACGAGCTGCCGCACCCTTCCTGGACCCTGGCGCGCGTGTACTGCGAACCACCGCAAATTCGCGGCCCGCCGCCGCAGCACCCGTCACGCAACAGGAGGTTAGCGATTACACAGCAAATGCCGCCTGCATTCTTGACGGTGACGCACCTGTTCGTTAGCGTGAACATGTGCGAGGCGTCTCCCCATTTCGCCTGCGGGGCCTCTCCAGAACGACCGAGGGCGGGAGAATCCATTGTCGAACACAATCATCACACTCACCACGGACTACGGCACCAGTGATCACCTCGTTGGCACCCTCAAAGGCGTCATTCTCAAAATAAATCCCGATGTGACCATCGTCGACATCACGCACCACGTCACTCCGTACGACTTGCTCGACGGCGCCCTTGCGATCGGCGCAGCCTATTCCTATTTCCCCGCGCGCACGATTCACGTCGTGGTGGTCGATCCAGGCGTGGGCACCGCGCGCCGTCCCCTTCTGGTCACCTCCGAAAATCAATATTTTGTGGCCCCCGACAATGGCGTGCTCTCGCTGATCTACGAACGCGACCCGACCGCCGTAGTGCGTCACGCCAATGTCGAGCATTATTATCTGCAACCCGTGAGCAAGACCTTCCACGGTCGCGATGTATTTGCGCCAGTGGCTGCATGGCTTGCCAAAAGCGGCCAGACCGCAGCCATGGGCGATGTCATCGAAGACTACAAGAAATTTGCGATGCCCCGGCCGAAAGCAACGGATGGAGTATTAAAAGGCAGCGTAATTCGCGTAGACAGTTTCGGAAATCTAATGACGAATTTACGGCCAGAGGATTTTTCCGAGGACGCGCGAAAAGCCGGCAAAATTAACCTTCAGGTAGGAACCCACGCGGTCTCCCGGTTCGTGGAAACCTTCGCTCTGGGCAGTGCCGGCGAGCCAATCGCCTACATCGGCTCAAGCGGGTACGTGGAGATCGCAGTGAACAAAGGCAACGCGGCCCGCACGCTAGCGTTGGGACGCGGTGCCGCGGTCACCTTGGCCTCGAAACAGTAGTGCGCTACGTGAGCACGTTCATATAGCAGCCGCTTTCCGAAAACACTTAGCGCGTCAAATCCATTACCGCCATCTGCGATCGCGTCCGCGGATCCAGCCAATCGCGCCAGGCGTCACCAAGCAAGTTGAACGCCAGCACCGCCATCATCACCGCCAGCGCCGGAAAAATCACCAGGTGCGGCGCGTCAAAAAGATGACTGCGCGCATCGTTCAGCATCGCGCCCCAGCTGGGCACTGGTGCAAGAACGCCCAGTCCCAGAAAGCTGAGCGTAGACTCCGCCAGAATCGCCCCGGCCATGCCAATCGTCGCCTGAATCAAGACCGGCTGCAGAATATTGGGCAAAAGGTGCGTGGCCAAAATGCGCGCGTGCGACGCCCCCAGCGAGCGCGCCGCCAGAATGAATTCGAGTTCCTTCACCTTCAGCACTTGCGCCCGCGCCAGCCGCGCGTATCCCGCCCAACCGGTGATCACCAATGCGAGGATTACTTTGCTGATCCCGGGTCCCAAGAACGCAGCAAACGCGATCGCCAGTAAAATCCCCGGGAAGGATAAAAAGGCGTTGATCAGCAACAAATTCACAAACCGATCGAACCATCCGCCCGCGTACCCCGCCAGCATTCCAACCATTAAGCCGGTGAAGCCGCAGCCAAACACTACGGACGCCGCCACCAGCAACGAGACTCGCGCGCCATATAAAGTTCGCGACAAAGTGTCCCGCCCAAGTTCATCCGTGCCCATCCAATGTGCCTGCGAAGGCGCTTCCAGGCGCGATGGCAAATCTTGCGAAGCAGGATTGGCCGGCGCGATCCACGGCGCCAGCAGCGCCGCGAAAATCAGGAGCATCGCCACCGAAAATCCCACCCGCGCCAGGACGCTCTGGCCCAGAAATTGCCGCACGGTCGCAAGAAATCTCACGACAACCTCACCCGCGGATCGATAACCGAATACAGCACGTCAGTAAGCAAATTCACCAGCACGTAAGACAAAGCGATCACGAGTATGCATCCCTGCAGCAACGGATAATCTCGCGAAGAGATCGCCTGCACCGTGAGCCTGCCGATTCCAGGCCAGGAAAAAATCGTCTCCGTGACAATCGTCCCCGCCAACAAAGTCCCGAACTGCAATCCGAGAATCGTAATGATGGGAATCAGCGCATTACGAAAGGCGTGCCGGAACAACACGGCGCTCATCGATAATCCCTTGGCCCGCGCCGTCCGCACGTAGTCGCTCGATAATTCCTCCAGCATCGACCCGCGAACCATGCGCGTAAGAATCGCGGCAAGCGCCGCGCCCAGCGTCGCCGCCGGAAGAATGTAATAAGCCGGTCCGCCGCGCCCCGACACCGGCAACAGCCCCAATTCAATCGAGAAAACCAGAATCAGAACGGGTCCCAACGCGAAGTTCGGTACCGCAAGGCCAAAAAGCGTAAAAAGTCCCACCGCGCGGTCCGCGCCATGGCCCCTCCGGTATGCAGCAAGAATTCCCGCGGGAATGGCGATCGCTGCGCACACCACCAATGCAAGAAACGCCAGACTCAAAGTCGCCGGGTAGCGCTCAAAAATAATCCGCCGCACCGGCGCCTGAAATTTGAACGATTGCCCAAGATCGCCATGCGCAAGCTGCCGCAGATAGTGTCCGTATTGTGTCAACAACGGCTGATCCAGCCCAAGTGCATGCCGCAACTGCACAATCTCGCCGGGAGCCGCCCCTTCGCCAAGCATCTGCTCGACGGGATCGCCCGGCACGATGTGAATCATCAAAAATACCAGCGTCAGAACGAGCCACAACGCCGGCAGCGCAAGCAGGAAGCGATGCAAAAAGTGTCGCGCCATTTATCGGCTTCGCGCCGGCGAATCGGAGTGAGATTTAACGGCATCCAGGCCAGCAGCAGTCTGTGATGAATCAACGACAGGCAATCCTATCTTTTGTGCATCGCTCAACGAAAGAATCCGCTCGATCTTCACGCGCGCCACGCGCTTGCCATCCATCTCCACAACGGTAAAACGTGAATTCCCATACTCAAAGCTTTCGCCGCCCCGAGGAATAAATCCGAGTTGATCGAGCACAAAGCCGCCGACGGTTGCGTACGCGGGATCCTCAGGCAAAGTAATGTTGTACTGCGCATCGAGATCGCGCACGTTCAAAGCCGCGTCGAATATCACCGCGCCGTCCGCAAGCGTCAATGGCCGCTCAACGACGTCGAACTCGTCGTGGATCTCTCCCACCACTTGCTCCAGAATGTCCTCCAGCGTCACCAGTCCAAGGATGCTGCCAAACTCATCCACCACCAAAGCCATCCCCACACGCCGGTTGCGCAACTCGGCAAGCAGCTCGCTCGCGGGTTTCGTCTCCGGCACAATCAAGATTTCGCGAATCACTCGCCGCAGATCGAACGGAGCCGGCGCGAGATTTTCTTCCATCCGCCGCTCGCGATCCTGCAACACCCAGATCATGTCCTTGATGTGCACAAACCCAAGCACCTGATCTTCTGTCCCGCGATACACCGGAATGCGCGACCGCTGCGTCGTCGCAAACGCGCGCATCACTTCGTCCAGAGTCGACTCCACCGGCAGCACGTGCATGTCCGGCCGCGGCACCATGATTTCGCGCACTTGCACTTGGCCCAGTTCGATGGCGCTGACGATAAATTTTTCTTCGCCCGGAGCGATCAACCCGCGTTCCCGCGCCTGCTGAATCTGAATTTGCAGTTCTTCGGTGGAATGCGCGGCACTGTGCCCTTGCGGTTCCGAAACGCCCAGCGCCTTTACAATCGCCCCGGAAATCCCATCCAGCAGGTCGATCGCCCACCGGAACGTGTTCAGAAACCAGGAAAACGGCCGCGCGATCAGCAATGCCACGCGTTCGGCCCGCGCCAGACTCACCGTCTTGGGCACCAGCTCGCCGATCACCACGTGCACGGCGCTCAGCATTGCGAACGCCCCCGCAAGTGCCGCGGCATGCGCAAGAAGCGCTGCCCGCGCTCCGCCGCCCCCAGGCCAAAGTGTTTGCAACAAATTGGCGAGCGTGTTCTCGCCGAGTGCGCCAAGTGCCAAGCTCGCAAGTGTTATGCCCAATTGCACGCCGGAAACCACGCGGTGCAAATCGCTCAGCAACCCCTCAACGACTTTCGCGCGCGGGTTTCCCTTTTGCACCAACTGCCGCACTCGCGATAAACGCACCGCCACAAGCGAGAACTCCGCCGCCGCGAAGAAACCATTCAGCGCGACCAGCGCAAGCACCCCGATCAACCGCACGACAAACATACGAGTTGGGATGGCCCCCTTTTCGCATTGTAGCAGCACAAACCGCGCCAAGGTGGCCGGTTGCCTCCCAGCAATCGCTACGGTTCCGCGCCGCACCTCCGCAACGCTTCGATGTAAGACGCGCGCGCTGCTTCAGCGCGATCATCGAATCACGATCCCCCCGCCACGTTGTCATCAGGAGCCTATCCGACGAGGATAGGCGAAGGATCTCAGCCGCAAAAACGCAGCGCCGCAAACAGACCAGCGGACTTCTCTCCGATACGCCACCGCTCGCCGTCGGTTGCGCACCAATCCCCGCTCTTCTAAACTCAAAGTTTCGCTTTTACCATCGGGAGCCAGCTTGCGACTCGTCCTTCGCGCCTTGTTTTGGACCTTCACCATCATCGTCGTCGTCATCGCCGCGACCGTTTGGTGGTTCGTCTATCGGCCTCTGCCGCGGCTCGACGGCTCCATCGCTCTCTCCGGCCTGCAACAAAACGTGATTGTCGAGCGCGACCACTGGGGCGTCCCGCACATCCGCGCGAATTCCGTCGAAGACATGGTGGAAGCTCAGGGCTACGTGATGGCCCAGGATCGCCTCTGGCAGATGGACCTCCTCCGCCGGGTCGCCCGCGGCCAACTCTCCGAGATTCTCGGTCCAGCCACCGTCAACGTCGACAAGCGATTCCGCACCATGGGTTTCGGCCGCGCCGCCGATCGCGACCTCGGCCTGATGGACCCCAATTCCCGCGCGCTCTTTGATGCCTACGCGCGCGGCGTCAACCATTTCATCGAGCAGCACAGCGACCAACTGCCGCTCGAATTTTCCCTGCTGAAATACAAGCCGCAACCCTGGCAGCCCACCGACACCCTCGTCATTTCCGGCTATATGTATCAAACGCTGACCGACACTTGGGAAGAGGAGATCGATCGCGCCAAGGTCACCGACCGCGTCGGCGCGGAACGCTCCAAAGACCTATTCTCGCCGGACGCCGCCATGGATCATTTCGTCGTCGGCGATCCAAACATCCTGAACGATGGCTCGCAGCGTTCCCGCGTCGATCCGGACGACGAGGACGACGACGATGATGACGACGACATGGGACCGGACGACGCCGTGCTCAAGGCGCGCGTCACGCCACCAGCCGACACCATCGGCGCTGAAGGCATTCCCGATCTAACGTCGGCGTTGGCCAGTTCCGTCCTCGGTTACCTCCAGGATTCCGCTCGCGAAATTCGCCACAGCCTCGGCAGCAACAATTGGGTCGTCAGCGGCGATCACACCGCCACCGGAAAACCGCTCCTCGCCAACGACACCCACCTGGAACTTTCAATCCCGCCGATCTGGTACGAAATCCATCTCACCGCGCCCGGCTGGAACGTGAAAGGTTTCACGCTGCCCGGCGCCCCGCTCGTCGTCATCGGTCACAACGACCGCATCGCCTGGGGCTTCACCAACAACGGCGCCAACGTCCAGGACCTCTACACGGAGTCGTTCAATCCCGCCGCGGCCGACGAATATCGCGTGAACGGCAAGTGGGTGAAAGCCCAACTCTTCGACGAAGTCATCCACGTAAAGGGCCAGCCCGACGAGCATCTCCCACTCGTCGTCACGCGCCACGGCCCCATCGTTCGGCGCGAAGCAGGCAAGACCTACGCGCTGCGCTGGACGGCCACCGAACCCGGCGGCCTCTCCAACGTCTACAACTGGCTGGGCAAAGCGCAAAACTGGGAAGAATTTCGCAGCATCATGAAAAAAGTCTGGGGACCTGGCCAGAACGCCGTTTACGCCGACGTCGAAGGCAACATCGGCTACATCATGGCCGCTCGCGTGCCCATTCGGAAAAAAGGTCACGGCGAAATTCCCGATCCGGGCGAAACCGACGATTACGAGTGGACCGGCTACATCCCGTTCGATCAACTTCCCCAATCCCTGAATCCCGACAGCGGCCTGATCGTTACTGCCAACGCCCGCGTCGTCGGACCAAACTACAAACCCTATTTGACCGATCGCTGGGAGGAACCCTATCGCACCGCGCGCATCTACGATCTCCTTCACGACAAGCACGGCTTACGCCCCACCGACATGCTGAAGGTGCAAACCGATACGTTCAGCTATCCACACCTGTTCCTGGCGGATCAGCTCTCCGCCGCCGCAAAAATCGCCGCTCCGAAAGACGATCGCGCAAAAAAGCTGATCGATGGCCTCAAAGATTGGAACGGCATCGCCGACGCCGATTCGCCAGAAGTTTCCTTCCTGGTCGCATTCCGCCGCGCCGCCCTGAATCTGATTCTGGAACCGTACCTGAACGGCGAGACCAAGCTCTATCGTTGGCGGACGACCACATTTCTGCAAAAGGTGCTCACCGATCGTCCCGCGAAGTGGCTGCCTTCAACCTATAAGACTTACGATGCTTTGCTCGTCGCAGCTGCGGATCGCGCGGTCGCGCAACTCACGGAAGACTCGAAGAGTTCACGCGTCGAGGACTGGCCCTGGAAGCGCTTCAATTCCCTCGACATGCTGCACCCCATCGGTCGCGAAGGCCTGCTGAAAAGACTGCTGAGCATCACGGGTAAGCCACAATCCGGCACCAGCTACAGCGTCCGCGCCGCCACCAAAGATCACGGCCCCGCGATGCGCTTCGTAGCCAATCCCGCCAACTGGGACGAATCCATCCTGCTGATTCCCGCAGGCCAATCCGGCCAACCCGGCAGCAGCCACTATTCCGACCAATTCTCCTACTGGTATGAAGGCACGCCAATCTTCGCCCCCTTCACCGACGCCGCCGAAGCCAAAGACCGCAAGCACACGCTCACGTTGAAACCCGCACAATAATACTGCTGGGCCAGATCAACGGATTGCCTGACCCAGGATTGAAAACAGCATTCGTCAGCTCCAAATATTCCAAACGATCTCAACCAATTTGTAGGGGCGCAGCACTGCTGCGCCCCAGCTTGCCCAGGCCCTCACATATGCACCTCGTTCTCGCTTTGTCCCTTGCCCGCGTCCGCCGCCTCGCTGACACGTCGCTCACACAAAGCGATTGTTTCAATTCTTCACCGTGCCTTAGAATGCTTTCTGTCACATACTACTGAGCGCGCTGAAATGTCAGGCGCAAACGAGGCGTTATCGCGTGAACTCCACTCCCGTCAAAAAGCCCGAGCCTCCCAAGAAGCCCGATTTCGAGAAGTCGCTCGTGCGCCTGGAGGAAGTCGTGCGTCGCCTCGAAAGCCCGCAGCTCTCTCTCGACGACGCCATGAAACTGTTTGAGGAAGGCGTGGCCCTTTCTCGCGAATGCCAGAAGCAACTCGAAGAAGCTGAAGGCCGCGTCGAAATCCTCCTCAAAAAAGCGGACGGCAAACTCACCGCCGAGCCCTTCGATCCCGAGCGCGAGAACGAATCGTGACGGTGGCAAACACTCCAGTCCCTTCCAATCCCGCGCCGATGACTCTTCCCGCCTTCTTTGAAGAAGACCGCGTATCCGTCGACGCTCAGCTGGAAAAGTTGCTGCCCTCGGAAGCGACTCCGCCCGCTTCCATTCACGAAGCGATGCGCTACAGCGTCCTGGCCGGCGGAAAGCGCATCCGCCCAATTCTCTGCCTGGAAACAGCCCGAATTTTTGCCGACGACGTGACGCCCGCTTTGCATCCGGCCTGCGCCATCGAATTTATCCACACCTACTCGCTGATTCACGACGACTTGCCCGCGCTCGACAACGACGATCTACGCCGCGGCAAGCCAACGTCCCACAAGAAATTCGGTGAAGCCACGGCCATTCTCGCCGGCGATGCACTGCTCACCCTGGCCTTCGAGGTCGTAGCCGCAGCCCCCGTCGATGCCGAGCGCCGCGTAGCCATGCTCACCGAAATTGCCACCGCGGCAGGTACCGTGAACGGTATGGTCGGCGGCCAGGTCGCCGACCTCGAAGCCGAAGGCAAACCCGTCGCAAAGAAAATGCTCGAGTACATTCACCGCTCGAAAACGGCTGCTCTGATTCGCGCCTCGGTGACCGCCGGAGCCTTGTGCGTCGGTGCCAGCAAAGATGACGTCGCCCGTTTGCGGCGTTTCGGCGAAAAGATCGGCTGGGCGTTTCAAGTCACCGACGACATTCTGGACGTGGAAGAATCTTCCACAGCGCTCGGAAAAACCGCGGGCAAAGACATCGCCCAGCAAAAAGCCACCTATCCCGCGGTCTACGGCCTTGAGCGCTCCCACGAAATCGCCAACGACTTGGCGACCCGCGCGATCGCTGAACTTGCCCCCTTCGCCGAAAAAGCCGCGCGCCTTCGCGACATCGCGGAGTTTCTGGTTCTACGCCGCGCCTGACCGCTTTGGCGTCCGCATGAAATCCAAACCCGCCAAGAAACGCCTCGATGTGCTGCTTGTCGAGCGCGGGCTGGCCGAATCCGCTGCCAAGGCGCAAGCCATAATCCTCGCCGGAGAAGTCTGGATTGACGACATCCGCGCGGATAAAGCGGGCGCCTCTGTTGCGGCCGATGCGCGAGTTGCCGTAACGAGCCGCGCGCAAAAGTACGCCAGCCGCGGCGGCGTCAAGCTGGAAGGCGCACTGGCGGATTTCTCGATCGAACCGGCCGGTCGCGTTTGCCTCGATATCGGATCGTCCACCGGAGGGTTTACCGATTGCCTGCTGCAAAAAGGCGTGTCACGCGTCTATGCAGTGGATGTCAACGTCGATCAACTGGCCTGGAAACTGCGCCAGGACGATCGCGTCGTTCGCATAGAACGCAACGCGCGGGAATTGAGTCCCCAAGATATTCCCGAACCGATCCGACTCGTCGTCATTGATGTTTCGTTCATTTCCGCCGGCAAGGTTTTGCTGCCGGCATCGATCATTGCGAAACCCGGCGCGGACCTGCTCATCCTCGTCAAACCTCAATTCGAGCTGCCAAGGGAAGACGTCGGCGCCGGCGGCATCGTCGGCGATCCGGCGCTGCATGAAAAAGCCGTCGAGAAAGTCCGAGCCGCGGCTCTTAAGGCGGGGCTCGAAGTCCTCGCCGTTCGTCCCAGCCGGCTGCCCGGCGCCGAAGGCAATCAGGAGTATTTTCTCCACGCGCGCAAAAAGGGGCTGGAGTAGAATCGCAAGCATACATGCAGCCCTCGGTGCCCTTTCAAACAGTCGGTATTATTTCGCGCCCTCGGCGTTCCAGCTTGGCCGTGGTTGTACCTCCGCTTCTCCGCTGGTTTGCAGCACGAAAAATCAACGTGCTGTACGACACGGAAACCGCCAGCGTGCTCGACGATTCCTCCAGGGGCCTGACCCGGGATGAAGTCGCCAGAGGCTCGCAGCTTTTGCTGGTGCTCGGCGGAGACGGCACCTTGCTCGCCGGCGCGCGGGTGGCGGCGCGATTGGGCATTCCGATCTTGCCGATCAACATGGGAAGCCTTGGCTTTCTCACCAGCTTCAAGCTGGAAGAAATGTATCCGGCCCTGGAAGAGACGCTGGCCGGAAAATTGCCATCGAGCGAACGGGTCATGCTGGACGTTGACCTCATTCGCGAGGGCAAAATCATCGAATGCCAAACGGTCTTGAACGAGGCCGTCATCAACAAGGGCGCACTCGCCCGCATGATCGACCTGGAACTCATGATCGACGGCGAATTCGTGTGCCGGTACCGGGTGGATGGATTGATCGTGGCGACGCCGACCGGCTCGACCGCCTATTCTCTTTCTGCTGGCGGGCCGATCGTGCACCCGTCGGTGGAATCCTGGGTGATCACACCGATTTGCCCACATACCTTGAGCGATCGGCCCGTAGTGATTCGCGACTCGTCCGAGGTCGAAGTTAATTTATCCGTTGGCACGGAATCCGTCTTTCTAACCCTCGACGGACAGACCGGCATACCCATGCAGCCTGGCGATCAAGTCCGCATGAAGCGGGCTGCGGAGCGGCTGAAGCTGATCCAGCCCCAAAAGAAGTCTTATTTCGAGATCCTACACAGCAAGCTTAAATGGGGTGAGACCTAGTTTTTCGGCAGTTGAGATTCTTTCCGGCCGGGCCGGAATCCCTGATCGGGCATCCTTATCGGATGCCCTCAGGATGACAATTTCTCGTTCTTGCATCAGCCCTTTATGAGTGACGAATTAGACTGGTGTTAGCTAGTTAGATACCCCACCCCCCCTGGGTTTTTTAACAAGTGTTGATTCTAAAGGTGGTTAAAGTCCTTTGTTTTGACACACTTTTACAAGTGTTCATTCTGCTGGAGTTAGGGGAATCGGGACTGATGGCCAAATCCTTGACACCGGCCGGAGCGCGAAGGATGGGATTGGGTGCTTTTGGGACTGAAAAATTGAACGGGTTGTAGGCGGCAAACACGCAAAAGAATAGCATACTGGGTATATTAGTGTCAAGTACTTTTATCAATTATATTATAAGGGTTGGTTCCCAGTCCCGAAATGGAACGTCGCGAAATCTGAACGCACAAGCGGTGGGGTTGGAGGGAACACAGGCCCTTCGTACCTCAGGGCGGGCAAGAGTGCCTGTGCTACTTTCGGAGTTGGCCGCGCAACAGGTCGCTGGGGGATTCGCGGCGGCGGATCAGGCGGAACCTTTTGCCTTCTACGAAGACCTCGGGGGGGCGGCGGCGGGCGTTGTAGTTCGAAGCTTGGCTCATGCCGTACGCGCCGGTGACCCAGATGGCGAGCAAGTCGCCGGTTTGGACTGGATCGAGGGGCCAATCGCGCAGGAAACAGTCACCTGTCTCGCAGACTGGGCCGACGATATCGACTCGCTGACGCTGGGAAGCGCTACGTTTGTCGCGGGTGACCTTGGTGATCGGATGTACGGCGCCGTAGAGGGCGGGACGCATCAGGTCGTTCATGGCCGCGTCCACGACGACGAAGGTCTTGCCGCGGCTTTCCTTTACGTAGATGACCCCTGTGAGCAACACGCCGGCGGGCCCCATGATCGTGCGGCCCGGCTCCAGCAGGAGATGCAGGCCGAGCGGGCGGAGCATTCGCGCCACCATGCGCGCATAGGCTTCACGAGAAGGCGGCTTTTCGTGGGTGTAGCGAACTCCGAGGCCGCCGCCGAAGTCAAGATACTTCAGCACGATTCCATTTTTTCGCAATTCCGCAACGTAGCGGGCCAGACGGCGCAACGCGCGCCGAAATGGATCCATGGTGACAATTTGCGAGCCGATGTGAACGCTGATTCCCTGCCAACGGATCCACTTTGATTCGCGATGAGCCAAGTACAAACGCCGAGCCTCTTCCCAGTTGAGCCCAAACTTGTGTTCGAAGCGGCCGGTGGAGATATGAGGATGTCCCCCAGCCTGCACATCCGGATTCACGCGAATGGAAACCGCGGGGACCCCACCGCCGCGTTTCACGTTGCGCGAAGACTCCTCCAGCAGGATTTCCAGTTCCGGTTCCGATTCCACATTGAAAAGAAGGATTCCGCGGTGACCGGCCTTCCCGGCCGACCGGTAGCGCAACGCCTCGCGCATTTCTTCGCGCGTCTTGCCGACACCGGAAAAAACGATGCGATCGCCGCGCACGCCGATGCTCTCCAACATGGCGAGTTCGCCGCCGGAGACGATATCGAAGCCGTTGCCGCCCCTGGCCACATGCTTCAGGATCGACAGATTGCCATTCGATTTCACGGCGAAACAGAGGGTATGTGCGAGCGAGCCAAGTCCGCGATGCAGCTCCTGCTGCGCATCATCGATGGCGGCCCGGCTATAAACGTAGGCGGGAGTGCCGATCTTTTCGGCAACATCCGTCAACCGGACGCCTTCGCATGCCACCGACTCTGCGTGCGGCGCGCGAATCCCTGATTTTTTCCACGAGAAATGAGGCGTGAACGTGGCGGGATCCACAAAAGTATGCTTTCTGGGGGAAATTTCCGCGGGCCCGCTCATCGCACTTTGAGCACGACGAGTGTGCGGTCATCAGCCAGGGGCGCGCCTTGCGCGAACCACTCGACCTCACGAAAGACCTGGTCGGCGAGTTCCGCAGCGTTCAGTTCGTGCTGTTCTTCGATGGTCTTGCGCAAGCGCTCGGTGCCGAAGAATTGGCCTTCGTTATTGGCGGTCTCCGCGATGCCGTCGGAATGAAACACCAGGATATCGCCTGGGGCGAGCGTGACTCCCCATTCGTCGTAGGTGACCTCTTCAAAAATGCCGAGGGGGAAACCGGTAAGCTCCACTTTGCCGCAACGCCCCTCTTTGTACAAAAGTGGCTGCGATTGACCGGCATTTGCCACCCGCAACTTGCTGCGCCCTTTCTGCCAGGTCGCGAAGCAAGCGGTCATAAACCGGCCCTCGATGCGGCGTTCGCCGATCACCTGGTTCATCTGGCGCAGCATCTCCGCAGGCTGCAACTTCTGCGGCGCGAGGCTGCGCATGATCCCGATGGCCACCGCGCCGTAGAGCGCCGCAGCGGTTCCCTTGCCGCTGACGTCACCCAGCGCGATGCCGAGCTGGTGCGGGCCGTAGCGCAGAAAATCGTAGAGATCGCCGCCGACTTCGCGGGCGGAAACGTAGCGCGCCGCCATATCCAATCCAAAATCTTCGGTGGGCACCGAGCGCAGCAAGGCGCCTTGAATGCGCTTGGCGGCCTGGAGATCGCGCTCCAGACGCGCTTCATCGCGAGCGACTTGTTCGTACAATCGAGCATTTTCCAGCGAAACGGCGAAGTTGGCAGCGAGAATCGAAAGGATCTGGACGTGGTCGTCGGTGAAATAGTTCAGCTGGGGGCTCTCGAGATCGAGCACGCCGATCACGCGGCCTTTGTGAATCATGGGGATAGCCAGCTCGGAGCGCGTCTCGGGATTCACCGCCAGATAGCGCGGATCGGCGGTAACGTCGGCAACCAGCACCGGCTCTTTCAGCGTCGCCGCCGCACCGACAATGCCTTCGCTGGCCGCCGCCCGCAATTTTCCCTGCACGCGATGCCCGTGCTTCACGTCGATGCGGTGGCGGAAAACCTTGAGTTCTTCGTCGTAGAGCATGATGCTCAAAATCTGGTAGTCGATCACCCGCTTGGTTTGCTCGGCGGCGCGCCGCAGCAATTCCTCGACGTCCAGGATCGAGCTGGTTTCGCGGCCGACTTCATTCAGGAGCAAGAGCGTGTCGGCCTGCGCGCGCACACGCTGAAACAACCGGGCATTTTCGACGGCGACCGCGAGGCGGCTGGCCAGCAAAGTTAAAATACTCTGCTGTTCGCGGGTGAAGTAATCGGGATGGCGGCTCTGAATGTCGAGCACACCGACACATTTCCCCTGAAGCATCAGCGGTACGGCGAGTTCCGACCTTACGTTGTCGATGGCATGGATGTAGCGGGGATCCTTCAGCGTGTCGCTCACGCGCACGGGGTGGCCGGTCGCGGCGGCGGTGCCGCTGATTCCTTGGCCGAGAGGGACGCGCAGATTTTCCGCGAGGTCGCGGGGATAACCGATGGAGAAGCGATGCTTCAGGTACGAGCCATCGCCCTCGAACATCAGCACGCCGAATATTTCGTAGTCGATGTGGCGCTTGATCAGCGCGGCGGTTCGCGCCAGCACCTCGTCGAGATCAAGCGAGGCGTTCACCTCTTCGCCGATTTCCGCGAGCGTTGCGAGAACTTCAGCGGAGGCTTCCGGGCTTACCTTTTCGGCGACCACTCCAGTATTTGCGTCGGCGGGATTCATTCAATTTTTATTATAGCAGGCGAAGTAGACGCGAACCGTTTTCGACGAAGCTTGCTGCGAAATGTTACTGCGGAGCGTCTTGCGAACGGCGGTCAGGCCTTCGCTGCTTTGGAGCCCTCTGCGCCAAGGGAAAGCACGCCAACGTCAGGCATATTCCGGTAGCGCTCCCCATAGTCCAGCCCAAAGCCGACGACAAACTCATTGGGGATGGTGAAACCGACGTAGTCCGCGTGAACCGCGGCGATGCGGCGCTCCGGCTTATCCAGCAATACCGCGATGCGAATGCGTTTGGGCTTGCGCTGTTCAAAAACGCGCAGCAAATATTGCAGCGTCATGCCGGTATCGAGGATGTCTTCAACCACGATCACGGTTTTCCCTTCAATGCTGGAGTCCAAATCGCGGGTGAGCCGCACTTGGCCGGAGGAATGCGTGCCGAGGCCATAGCTGGCCACCGCGATGAAATCGAACGACACGTCGCCGGGAATCTGCTTGCCTAGATCGGTGAGGAAAAATACGGCGCCTTTCAAGACGCCGACCAGGTGCAGCGGCTCTTCGGGAAAATCTTTGCGAATTTCGCGAGCCATCTCGGTGATGCGGCGCTGCAGCCGCGCTCGGGAAATCAGGATGCGGACGCTCTCGCCGCCCTTCCCCTTCGGCTGCGGTTTCTTCGCTTCCTTTGCCTTTTTGGCCATAGTCTTCCCTTTTTGTGGAACCGAGACTCTAGCCTACGGCGTATCGTTCGGCAAGGTGCGAGTTCTGTTCTAGAATCGATTTTTTTGAAGAGCGCGGATTATGGTTTTCTAATCTGGGAGACGATGGCAAATGAGTTCCAGTGAACCGCCGGGGAGCAAACCGGTCAGGGCAGCGCTGCCGGAACCGTGGCTGCGCGGCACGCTGACAGAAATCAGTGCCGTTCCGCGAGCGGTGCTTCATGCCTTAGAACTTGCCGGCGAAGATCTGCAGAAGTGGTGTGGATCGCTGACGGATGCGGAGTTGAACGCGCGGCCTGCTGGCCTGGCGCCGGTCGCTTTTCATCTTCGGCACATCGCGCGAAGCCTCGATCGGCTGCTGACCTATGTGGAGGGCCACGTACTAACGCCGGAGCAATTAGCTGCGCTGAGGAACGAGATGCAGCCCGATGCGACGCGCGACACCTTGTTCGCCGAACTTGCTTCGGCTTTAACCCGCAGCACTGAGCGCGTGCGCGCACTCGCGTTCGCGGACATGGAAGAACCGCGGGCCGTCGGCAAGAAGGCGCTGCCGACAACGGTCGGCGGTCTTCTGGTCCACGTTGCCGACCATACGCAGCGGCATGTCGGCCAGGCGGTGACCACGTCAAAAATCGTCGTGGCGCAACGCGCTTGAGCACTTGCGTCCGGGTTGTGCTCGGATATACTCGCCAATCCGGAGGGCGACTTGCTCGAAGGCCTAAAGACCACGCTTCTTCTTCTTACCGCGCTCTTCCCGATCGTGAACCCGCTTGGCGGCAGCCCAATTTTTCTGGCGCTGACCAACGACTACACGCCGCCCGAACGCAGGCTTCTGTCTCAGCAAATCGCAATCAATAGCTTTATCCTGCTGGTGGTGTCTTTCTTGATCGGGACGCACATCCTGGCGTTCTTTGGAATTTCTTTGCCGATCGTGCAGGTTGGCGGCGGCCTGGTGGTTATTTCCACCGGCTGGGACATGCTGAAACGCAATGACGACGATGATCGCGGGAGTACAGTTCATCATCAAGTCGATCAGCGCGATATTTTTAAAAACGCGTTTTATCCGCTGACGCTGCCACTTACCGTCGGACCTGGCTCGATCTCCGTTGCCATTACTCTTGGCGCAAACGCACCCAGGCATCTGGGTCCCAATTTCGTGGAAATTTTTGCCGCGCTCGTTGGCTCGGCGCTCATCGCGCTAAGCGTATACCTCTGCTATGGTTTTGCGGACCGTCTCGCACGGCTTCTGGGACCCACGGGAATGAGTGTGATCATGCGCCTAACTTCGTTTCTGCTGGTGTGCATCGGAGTGCAGATTGTGTGGCACGGAGCCAGCGACTTGCTGAGATCCGTGATCAACGCTCATTGACTGGATGCGCGTTTCCTCCGCAACCCGGCGCGCCCGGGTGATCGGCGCTGCCATCAATGGAAATCGTGCGACGTGGTTTGCGCGCGGGTGAGGAACAATGGGCGAATGCGCTCGGCTTTTACCGAAATGACGTTGTCCTGGTTTTGCAGGCGTCCCTCGATCAGCAGAAATTGCTGATTTACGATCACAACATGATCCTGCCGAAAAATCTGGGGCGTGATGATGGCGTTGGAAATTCCGGTTTCATCTTCCAGGCTGAGGAATACGAAACCCTTCGCGGTGCCAGGACGCTGGCGGGCGATCACCGAGCCTGCGACGCGGACTTCTACTCCATCGCGCACATGACGAAGATCGGCGGCGGAGAGAATGCCTTCACTTTTTAATTGTTGGCGATGATAGCTCAGCGGATGAGGGCCGACGGTCATGCCGGTGTTGCGGAAGTCGGCGACCAGGCGATCTTCGGCGGTCATTTGCAGCAGCCGAGAATGGTCGTTGGCGGCCCCAACGCTCTCGATTGTTCCTGGTTCTTGTGCACATTTTTCGAGAAGCGGGCCTGCGCGGCGTGAAACGCGTTCGATCTGCCAGAGGGCGTCGCGGCGGTGGAAGCCGGATTTGCTGCCGACGAAATTCAAGGCGCCGATTTCCGCCAGCGCTGTCAGTTCGGATTTCTGCAACGCCGGCACACGAAGCTTTAGATCATCGATGGAGCGAAACATTTGCATGCTGCGCTGGCGGACGATTTCGCGGCCGATCTCTTCGCGCAGACCTTTGACATAGCGCAGGCCGACGCGCATTGAGAAATCGGTGCTATTTTTCTCGAGCGTGCAGAGCCAGTCCGAACGCGTCACATCGATGGGCCGCACATGCAGGCCATGGCGTTGCGCGTCCTTCACCAGCGTCGCCGGATGATAAAAGCCCATCGGTTGATTGTTGAGCATGGCCGCGGTGAAGGGGGCGAGATAGTGGCATTTCAGGTAGGCGCTGGCGTAGGCGATCAGCGCGAAACTTGCGGCGTGCGATTCGGGAAATCCATACAATGCGAACGACGTAATCGATTGGACGATGGTGTCCTGCGTCTCGCCGGTGATTCCGTTGCGCTCCATTCCGCGCCGCAGCTTTACTTCCACATCGCGCATCAGTTTTTCGGAGCGTTTGAAGCCAAACGCGCGGCGCAATTCTTCGGCTTCGCCTCCGGTAAAGCCCGCGGCGATCATGGCCATGCGCAGCAGTTGCTCCTGAAACAGCGGGACTCCCAACGTGCGTGCTAATACGGGTTCCAACGAAGGATGCAAACATTCGGCGGGCTCGCGGCCTTGTCTGCGCTTTAAATACGGATGAACCATTTTCCCCACGATTGGACCGGGGCGGATGATGGCTACCTGCACGACGATGTCGTAAAAACATTTTGGTTGCAGACGCGGCAGGCAGGCCATTTGGGCGCGGCTTTCGATCTGAAACATCCCCACGGTGTCGGCTTTTTGCAGTGTCTTGTAAACCGCTTGATCGTTCGCGGGCAGATGTCCCAGGTCCACTTCCTTACCGTAATTTTCTCGAATGATTTGCAGCGATTCTTCCAGTACCGCCATCATGCCCAGTCCGAGGAGATCTACTTTCACGATGCCCATGTCGGCGCAATCTTCTTTGTCCCATTGCACCACCACACGGCCCGGCATCGTCGCGGGCTCCAGAGGCACTACCGAATCCAATTGTCCCTGGCACACCACCAAGCCGCCGGAATGCTGGCCCAGGTGGCGCGGCAAATCCTGGGCTTGCACGCAGAGTTCGAAGAATTTATGGATCTTTGGATGCTTCAGGTCGAAGCCGGCGTCTTGAAAATGACGCTCCAGCGTGTCGTGGGAATCTTTGTACTCCCACGCGCTGACGAGACTGGCCAAACGCGCCAATGTTTCCGGGTCGAAAGAGAGCGCTTTGCCGATTTCGCGGGCGGCTGACTTTCCGCGGTAGGTGATTACGTTGGCGGTCATTGCCGCGCCCAATTTTCCATAACGCTCGTAGACGTATTGAATCGCGCGCTCGCGCTGGTCGCCGCTCGGGAGGTCGAGATCGATGTCGGGCCATTCACCGCGCTCTTCGGAGAGAAACCTCTCGAACAGCAGGCCCATGCCGACGGGATCGACCGCGGTGATTCCCAACGCGTAACAAACGGCGCTGTTCGCCGCTGAGCCGCGCCCCTGCACGAGAATATTTTTCTCGGCGCAGAAGCGCACGATGTCCCACACGATCAAGAAATAGCCGGGGAGATCGAGTTTTTCGATCAGCGCGAGTTCGCGGTCGATTTGCAGTCGGGCTTTCTCGTTGTCTGGACCGTACCGCGAAATCATTCCGTCGCGGGTGCGTTCGCGCAGAAACTGCATTTGCGTCCCGCCATTGGGAACCGGATATTTCGGGAACTCGTATCCCAAATCTTTCAGCGTGAATTGCAGACGCGAGGAGAGCGTTTGCGTGTTGGCGATCGCTTCGGGGAGGTCGGCGAACAATTGGGCCATTTCCGCCGGCGTCTTCAGGTGGCGCTCGGGATTGCGGGTCAGGAGACGTCCGGCGGTCGCGAGATTGCGGTGGTTGCGAATGCAGGTGAAAACGTCCAGCAATTCCCTTTCACCTGGTTGCGCGTGAGATACACCATTGGTCGCCAGCAACGGCAACGATAATTTCCGCGCAATCTCTACCGCCGCCTGATTGCGTGCTTCTTCCTCGCGGCAATAATGCCTCTGCAGCTCGACATAGACATTCTCGTGGCCGAATATTTCGCAGAGATTGCGCACACATTCTGTCCCCCGGCTGATTCCTCCGGTTTTTAGCCCGTCGGCCAGCGGGCCTTCGTCGCCTCCCGTCAGGCAAATCAGCCCAGCTTTAAATTCCGCCAGTTCATCGGCCGCAATGTGCCCTTCGTTTTTTCTGGCGCGCAATTTCATCCGCGTGATCGCGCGGCATAAATTCTGATAGCCTTCGCGGGATTCCACGAGCAACGCATAACGCCAGCCGGCAGGCGACGTGATTTCCGCGCCGATGTGCGCTCGCATGCGATTTTTTTTGGCGGCCTGATAAAATCGCGGCGCGCCGTACACACCATCCCGATCGAGCACGGCCATCGCCGTCATGCCCCGCTCGACGCAGGCGCTGGCTAGTTCTTCGGGGATGGATGCCCCTTCCAAAAAGCTGAACGCGGATCGCGCATGGAGTTCGGTGTACATCAATCGTAGAACCCCCGCACGAACCAGCTTCGCCGCGGCACATCGTAATAAATACGGTACACGCCGTATTGCGGCCACTGGCTAGCGCCTTTCTCGCGCAGACCGCCGGACAATGCAAAATCAATCGCCAGATCCCACTCGTCCTGATCCCAGCCATCTTCCTGCCACCACTCGCCCGAACTGCGCCATGGGCCTGATGCTGCAACCACGTCCCCCTGCATCCCGCCGAACGAAACACGCACTGGCCGTTCTTCGCCGACCTCCACGCTGGCCGCTACTGCTGGACGAATCATGCGAAATCCACTCGCCGCTCTGCGCGCTTTCTGCGGCTCTTCTTGAGAGGACGATGCTGCACCCTTCTTCCGCTTTTGGATCACCTTTGTGCTGGAAGAATTCGCGCCGCTCGCCCAGCGGCCCATCCGAAAATTTTCCGCTCGATGGGTGTCCAGCAATTCGGCTACGCCGACGTTCGATTCGCCTACCAGCTTCGCCAGCCGCGCGACGGTCAGCTCCAGCTTTTCGGGGTCGGGTCCCCGCGGCACGAACAATCCGGTCTGCATCACGCGCGGAGGCGCCGTATCGGCCGTCATTATAATTTTCTGAATGGGCGACTTGGGGGGATCCGCTTGCAGCGACAATCGCACCAATTTCAGCAGCACTTTCGAGTCGCGCATCGCCACGGGCAACGTTAAAACTTTTACGTATTCTTTTGGCGCCGTCTTTTTCCTGGACTCATCTTTCAGGGCTTGCACGTCTTTCTCAAAGGATGGCTCCAGCTCAAATCGTATGCGTATGGTGCGTACCGCGAGGGCTCGCGCTTCCAATCGAGCGCAGAGTTGATCCAGCAATCGCCCCAGCAAAAACGATAGTGGCTCTAGCTCTTCGATCGAATCTTCCAGTTCGATTTCTTCTTCGAAAGTCAGATTGGCTTCTGCCAGCACCAGCGAGCGCACTCGCGCCCCTCGTGCCAATTCGTGCAGCCGGACTCCCTCCTGCCCCAGCCGCTCCGAAAGTTGCAACACCGGCAAGGCCGTCAGGGCGCGCAAACAATCCACGCCCCAGCGTTCCAGCGTTTCCAACACTTCCACATCCGCGGAAAGCGTTCGGATCGGCAGCTCGCCCAGGCGCGCGGATTCCTCGCCCTCGGGAACGATGGTGATTCCCGCGAACCCTCGTGCGGCAAGAATGGCGGCTTCAATGTTGGAAGCAACCGCAACGTGCGGGATCAAGCCAATGTGAGACGCACGCTGCAACAATTCACGCGCGATATTTTCGTTGGCGCCAAATAAAGAGGCAAGCCCCTCGAGATCGAGAACGATGGTGTCCGCCGCGGTATCTTCGACGTGTGGAGAGATGCTCCAGCCCACGTCAAGCAAAGCTGCATGCGCGGCTTTCTCTTGCGCTTCCGAACGGGGACGAATCTCCACGCCGCAAAATTCCGTCACCTGCGCTTTCGTCATGCCCAGCTGAACGCCTGCCCGCATCGCGGCTGCATTGGCCGCAACGACGCTCCATAGCGGCGGTTTCCCGCTGAGTAATGCCAACGCGCTGCCGCGCGACGCCAGCGCATCGCCGCGCAGTGTAGGCTCGGCGCGTACCACGGATTGCACCATGAACTCGGGAATATGAATGCAAGCAAACGCCATAAAACTATGCCTGGCAGCGCCAGCATCCTTGCTGGCGATTTTCGTCATCGCCGTCAGAGGACAAAACCGCCGGCAGGATGCCCTCCGGTCCTCAGGGCAAGCCGGCGCTACCAATGTGCTTGGTTGGTTGCCGAGGTGGGGCGTAGCGATGCTGCGCCCCTACAACGGTTTCAAATACTTCTGCCCGATGTCGTGTGCGGCCCGCGTCGAATTCGTTCCCAATGATTTCATTCACCACTTTTTCATTCGCTACGGGCAAATCGTTTGCACATTGCACGCGTGACCTCACCACGTCTGCGCCAATTTCGAATCCTTTCAACAGGCGGGCGAACGGATACTTCACCAAATCTCGTAACTCACGAACGCGCCCGCGTTCCGCAACCGCTTCTGTCCATTCCGCTGGCCGAGACTCCAATCGCAAAACCAGCGAAGCGCACGTCTTGGCGTTGGCCTCCTGCTCCGCCACCATTAAAATGGTCGGCGTGTCTTCCACCGCGCGGCGAAAACGAAACCACGCATTCAGCGGCACGTAACGCACGATCTTCGGCGCAATATCGCTCAGATCGACGGCCACCAGCCCGAATCCTCCGCTTTGGATCAATAGATCCGTCGCGCGCAGCGCCTGATCGGCATTCTGACAGCGCACCCACAGCAATTGATTCAACGCGACACCCGCCGCGCTCGCCAGATACGGATCGAAACTATCCCGCGCATCCACCAACGCACAGGCTTCCCCGTCCGCCGTGCGCGCCGCCAAGGCCGAAATCAGGAAACTCGTGCGCCCCGAACAGGGCGGCCCGCAAATTTCCGTCATCGCGCCGCGCGGCAATCCGCCTACCGCGGCATCGATTTCAGGGATTCCGGTGGAAACAATCTCGAAAACGTTGCGGTCGCGATAGTTGAACGGGGAGACGACCCGGCCGCGGAGATCAAGCTCGATTTTGGAGCGGAGAGCAGCTAGGGAGGCGGCAGCCATGGGGTGAAAGAGGCGCAAAAGGCACTAAACGTATTCGCTTTTTATTCGCCTACGCCATTCTCTACAAAACGCCACTGGCTTGTCAAGCGCAAGCACGCAACTGCTGCTTATAGGCAGGAATTTACTTCGAAGACGATCGTCTCCAAGGAATCCTCAACGGCATCTCAATGCGAATCTCTCTTTTCGCGCAGCAAAACAAACTTCTGCACTCGTTTCCCGCTATCCACTTCGCCGGTATACAAATTTCCCTGTGAGTCCGCCACCATCTGATGAACCCAATGAAACTGCCCGGCGTTGCGGCCGCTATGCCCCATCTGCCCCACGACTACCCCATCCTCGCGCCGCAGAGTCCAGATCACGTTATTCTCGCCGTCGACCACCAAAAGATATTTTTGTTGCGCGTCGTTCGAAAAGGCGAACTGCCACACCGAACCCATTCCCAGCGTCTGCGGACGGATAGAAAACTCCTTCACGAGTTTTCCCTGCTTGGTAAACACCTGCATCCGGTCGTTGCTTCGATCGCAGACGTACACCAATCCATCCCGCGAAATATGCACGCAGTGCACCGGATTCCGGAACTGCTGATCCGCAGCCCCCGCGGGGCTGTATGCACCCGGATCCACATCGTTCGGCGGATTCCCATACGCTCCCCAAAGCCGCTTGAAAGCGCCCGTCTCCGAGTCAAACACGATCACTCGCCGGTTCATGTAGCCGTCCGCGACGTAAAGCTCGTGAGCCTCGGCGTCTACTTCTATCCCCGCCGGCCGCCCCAGGATGTCTGTCCGCAAGCTATTCGGCGGATCGGCCGAAGGATGCCCAATTTGCTTCAAGAAATGTCCGTCGCTTCTGAACTTCAGTAACTGACGATCGGTCGGCGCGTTTCCTCCGATCCACACGTTGTCATCCTTATCCACATAAATCCCGTGCTCCGTTTTCGGCCAATCAAATCCTTCGCCCGGCCCTCCCCACGACTGCAGCAAATTCCCTTGGGCATCGAATTCCAGCACCGGCGGCGTTGGCACACAGCATTGCGAACGCGGCGGCGTCAGCGACGCGCCCAACTCCTCCGGCGTGTCCGAACCCGGCCGCTGCAAGACCCAAATGTGATCCTGGCGGTCCACCGCCATACCGCCCACCTGGCCCATGATCCAGTTATTCGGTAATTCGCGCGGCCAAGCCGCGTCCACCTGATATTTCGGCGGTTCCTGCGCCAAGGCACTCTCAGCAAACGAAACGACGATTGCAATCCCAGCGATCGCAATCAAAATCACCAGTACTTCCGCGCGCCCCCACAAAATTCCCAACTTGCGCATGAAGCTCCCTCCGACAGCGCCGCAAGAATCCACAAACGCGCGGAGTATAGGTCCGCATTTTGCAGACTGTCAACGTGGCTGCGTTCGCGCCACGCACCTCACACGCTTTCGAGCCTTCACGATTGCGACGCACGAAAAATCCACAGCGTGGTACGAAAGTACCGTTGTTCGGCGCGATCCACGCCATAGAATTCCCGACCGCCGGAAAAAATATGTGCGAAGAACTCCAGACGTTGAAACGCGAGGCTGCCTACGTGCTGCGCGCGGTGAAAAGTGTCCGCCGCTCTCGGGACCTTTCCTTTTACGAAGACGCAGAACTCAATCGCGAAAAGCACCACAGCTTGAACGCCGTGCTTAAGCACCTTCTCGCCGGACACGGCGGGAAACCGTGTCCCGCGGGGGACAGACCTATCGTGAGCCTCGCCAAAACGGCGCAGCTTCGAAGGTGAGCAAGGACCGCGCTCGGGGCCCACCTTCGAGCCTCGGCCAATGCCCGCAAGCCGTGAAGATCTCGCGCGAGGCACGCACTTTCACGGCTGCGTGCCGGCAATCCTGGCAACTGCTCGCAAACGAATCGCGGCATGCGCCACACCGGCCTTGACGATGTCACCCTCACTGTGTAGCCTCTGCGCACGTAGGGAGGGATCGCCCTCATCGCCTGATACCCTCTTCCGTTTTCCGCGAGTGCCAAGCCTGGATGCAGCCGTTCCTCGAAATCGGGAGACCACTATGTTCGCACTGTACGCGGCAAAAATTGTCCGCAACGTTCGCAGAATTTCCTCTGTTCTTGCGTCGGCAATTCTGTGGCTGGCTTGCTCTCCATTGTTTCTTTCACGCGCGCAGGAGACTGACTCTGCAAAATTTCATATCCACGCGCAACGCCTCCAAGGCACGATGGAGAAACTCAGCGAGTTCGGCCGAAATCCGGAGGGTGGTGTCACCCGTCTAGGCTTCTCCGAAACCGACATGGCCGCGCGCGAATACGTCATGGGCCTGATGAAGCAGGCCGGTCTTCAAGTTCGCGTCGATCCTGCCGGAAACATATTCGGCTCACGCGCCGGATCAGAAAAGCTGCCCGTCCTGCTATTCGGCTCGCACATCGACTCGGTACTCCACGGCGGAAATTTCGATGGCGACCTGGGTAGTCTGGGCGCTATCGAAGTGATCCGTGCGCTCAACGATTTGAACGTAAAAACACGGCATCCACTGGAAGTAGTCATTTGGACCAACGAAGAAGGCAATCACTTCGGTCTGACCACGTTGGGTTCGGCGGTCGCCGCGGGACAACTCGGGCCCGAAATTCTCGATCACAAGGACGACCAGGGCCTGACGCTAGCCGATTGGCTCCGCCGCTACGGTCAAGATCCCACGCATCTGACCGACGCCCGCATTCGCCGCGGCTCAATCAGCGCCATCGTCGAACTACACATCGAGCAGGGCCCGAACCTGGAGGAAAACAAAATCCCCATCGGCATCGTCCAGGGCATCGTGGGGCTCAAACGCTGGATGTGCACGGTCTCCGGCTTCGCCAATCACGCAGGTACCACACCCATGAACCGCCGCAAGGACGCTCTGATCGCGGCGTCCAAAGACATACTCGCGGTGCGCGAAGTCGTTCGCGCGGAAGACGGCCGCCAGGTGGGCACCGTGGGTTTCGTTAAGGTCGAGCCCGGCGCGGTCAACGTCATCCCGGGCCGCGTGCAATTTCCCATCGAGTTGCGCGATCTCGATATCCCGAAAATCGACCGCATGTGGCAACACATCCAGGAAAGGCTCAAGCAAACCGACACCGAGGAAAACGTGGAAACCAGCTGCACTCTATTCGACGATGCCCAACCGGCAAGTGCCGACCCCATCGTAAAAAGCACCATCGCCGCCGCGGCCAAGTCGCTCGGCCTCGCCACCATGGACCTGCCCAGCGGTGCAACTCAGGACGCCCAAAATATCTCCAGGATCGCCCCGATGGGCATGATCTTCGTCCCCAGTCACGATGGCATAAGCCACTCGCCCAAAGAGTTCACATCGTGGCAAGACTGCGCCAACGGCACCGAAGTCCTTTACCGCACGATACTGCTCCTGGACCACTAAGAATTACGTTGGGGGTACGTGGACGGGTGATGTGGGCGAGCGACGTGGACGCACTACGGGGACGGGTTATGTCGATGGGTTATGTAGGCGCCGGGCTTTAGCCCGGCAAACCATTCCACACATCCTGAAATCACTCATACCGCAGGGCCACCAGCGGATCGACGTGGGATGCTCGCCGCGCCGGAATCCAGCACGCCACCAGCCCCGTAACCAGGAGCAGCACCGTCACCGCGGCCAGCGTGTATGGGTCGTACGCCGAGACGCCCCAGAGTTGTGTCGCGATCACTCGACCCAGCAGCAAGCTCGCGATTAAACCAATTCCCGCGCCCAGAGCCACCAGGCGCAAACCCATCTTCACGACCAAACCCAGGACGTCGTCGCTCTCGGCACCCAATGCCATGCGAATCCCGATTTCGTGGGTTCTTCGAGCTGTCGTATAGGCCAGCACGCTGTAGACGCCAATGGTTACCAATACCAGCCCAATGCTCCCGAAGATCGTCATCAACAAAAATCCAAATCGCGGCCCGGCATAGGAAAATGAATTGATGTAGCTTTCCAGCGTGCCCGTCAGCGTCAGCGCCACGCCTCGATCGGTCGCCCAGATTTCGTCGCGCACCACGTTCATCATCGACATCGGCTCCTGCGACGTGCGCACCAGGATTCCGCGCGACGCCGAACCCGTCACCGTGTACGGTACCCACACTTCCGGCTCGATCGGATCCTGCAAGCCGTGATTCTTCACGTCGGCCACCACGCCGATAATTTCAAACCACGGGTCCTTCAGCGGATCCGGAAACGTCTCCAGTTCCGCCAGGTGTACCCGCTGGCCGATCGGATTTTCCTTGCCCATATACTTCTGCACGAACGTTTCGTTGACCACCGCCAGCTTCCGCGCTCCGTTCACCTCTGCTTCCGTGAACGTCCGGCCATCCTTGAACTGGATTCGCAACACCGGGAAATATCCTTCGCTGCACAGCTGAAACAGCGCGTTCCATTTTTCCGAATGCGTTTTTCCGGGGATTTCAATCTCCGTGCCGATTCCTCCGTAAGGCGGCAGCGTGCTGGTTTCCGTCACCGCCACGACGCCGGGCAACGCCTTCAACCTCATGAGCAGCGGCCGGAAAAACCCGGCGACTTGTTCGGCGGTCTTGTAGCGATCGGCCGGCAACGGCAGTCGGGCCACCAGGATATGATCGGGTTGCAGCCCCAGGTGTACGTCGCGCAGCGCCACAAAGCTCCGCATCAAAAGCCCCGCCGCCACCAGCAACGTCAACGACAGCGCCACCTCGAGCACCACCACCGCGTCTCGGAAACGACCGTGCCGCGATCCGCTGCTGGTTCCCTTCCCGCTGTCGCGCAAAGGATCGTTCAGGTCGCGCCGGGCCGCCTGCAGCGCCGGAACCAATCCAAAAACCAGTGCGGTCAACATCGCCACGCACAATGTGAACGCCAGCACCGGCGCGTTCAATCGAATTACAGATTCCGCCGGGATGATTTCTGCCGGTATAGCCGCTACCAGCGATTTCAATCCTCCCCACGCGAACAGGGTACCGATCGCCGCCCCTCCTATGGCCAGAATCACGCTTTCCACCAGCAACTGCCGGATCAACCTCCACCGACTGGCCCCCAGCGCAGCCCGAATCGCGAATTCCTTCTCCCGGCCCGTGGCCCGCGCCAGCAGTAAATTCGCCACGTTCCCGCAGCCAATCAACAGCAGCAACCCCACGGCGGCCAGCACGATGTATAGCGTCGTGCGGAACTGCCCGACCACCAGGTTGGTCAGCGATTCGATCACCACGCTGAAATGTTTCGGATAATCGTTCGGATAGACCTTTGACAAACGCTCCGCGATCACCGCGAAATCCGCTTGCGTCTCACGTTCCGTAACTCCTGGCTTCAGGTGCCCCAGCAAAAACCAATATTCCGGAAATCCCTGTGCCGTCTGCTTGTCCGCTCTTTCCGGCTTCTCCGGTATCCACATATCCGCATTGCCCCACCCGAAGCGCGGCGGCATGACACCAATCAACGTCCGAGGCGTTCCATTCAAAACAAAAGTGGTGTTCAAAATTTTTGGATCGGCGCTGAACCGGTTGACCCAGGTCTTGTAGCGCATCACAAACACCGGCGGCGCTCCCGGTTCGTAGTCTGCCGGCTGCATGGCCCGTCCGAGCAAGGGCGGCATGCCAAGAAATTCGAACGTGCCAGGGGTCACCAGGCTCCCGCTGAAGCGTTCCGTGCCTTGCCCCGACGTGTATAGGACATCCAGCCCGGCGTTTGCGATAACGCGGTCGAACACGTGCTCTTGCTCCACATACGCGAGAAATTCCGGGCCCTTGTAGGCTGCGCGCCCGCCAGGGTCGCTCCGGTCGTTGTCGTGAATCTCCACAGACATCAACCGTCCCGCATCCCGATACGGAAACGGTTCCATCAAGATGTTGTCGATCACGCTGAAGATCGCGGTCGACGCTCCAATGCCGAGCGCCAGCGTGATCATGGCTACGGCCGCGAATCCGCGGCTCTTCCATAGCGTGCGCGCTGCGTAACGTATGTCCTGCTGGAGCGTCTCCATAACCGGGCCTCCGCGTTCAAAACATTTGCGCCAAATCGAAAATCAGTGCTTGCTTGTTCCTACGAGGATCGCCAGGGAAAGGTTCCGCGCAATCCGCCGCGCGGTCATTTGAAGAACTTCGACCTGCCTGGTCCGGGTGGTGCGGTGCGTTCTCATTAGCTCTTTAGGTACAGACTGAATAGACGTGCTACTCCAACGAAGGTCTCGCCAGTGATCCTGGAGTCAGCGCGCCATCGCGATTTGTGAGATAAACTTGAGATGGAATTTATGACGCCGGCAGACAATTGACATGGACGAAAGCTCGCAAATCAAATCCGCTCCCCGATCGAAAGCTCCACGGATCCTGGTCGTGGACGTCGGCGGCACCAACGTCAAAATGCGCACCGTGGGGCAAAAAGACGCGCTGAAAGTTCCGTCGGGCCCCACACTCACCGCCAGCAAAGCGGTTAGCGTGGTGAAAGAAAATACTCGGGGCTGGGATTTCGACCGCATTTCACTGGGCTACCCCGGCCCGATCGTCAATGGCCGTCCGCTCCGCGAACCCCACAATCTTGGCGCCGGGTGGGTCGGTTTCGACTTCCAGAAAGCCTTCGGCGTTCCGGTGAAAATCATCAACGACGCGGCCATGCAGGCCCTCGGCAGCTACAAGGGCGGGCGGATGCTGTTTCTCGGACTCGGCACCGGCCTGGGGTCAGCCATGATCGTAGATGGCGTGCTCGAGCCCATGGAGCTGGCCCATCTCGGCTACAAGAACGGTAAGACCTACGAAGACTACCTGGGACTGCGCGGCCTCAAACGCATGGGCAAAAAGCGCTGGCGTAAGCACGTCGCCAAAGTGGCAAAGAAGCTCAAAGAGTCCCTTGGCGCCGACTACGTGGTTCTGGGCGGCGGCAACAGCAAGAAGCTCAAAGACCTTCCCCCGGGAACACAACTCGGGGCCAACGAAAACGCCTTCCTCGGCGGCCTCCGGTTATGGGGCCAAAGCACGAAACGCCCGGTCATCGTCGACATCGGATCCGGCAGCCGAAAGTCGGCACCTGAGCGGACAGATTCGGACCAAAGCAGGCCGGGACAGCCTGGCGGCCAAGCCAAGCAGCGCTCCGAGGCCCGGAAACGCAAGTAGCTTTAATCGGCTGAGCCCACTGCCACGACCGGTGAAAGCACGTCGCCTCCGGTGAAAGGCCGCCGCCTCGAAAATCGGAGCAAATCCGGCTCGATTTCTGGAAGTTCTTTTCCCATTTCGGGCAGGTCTCTCCCAATGTTCGACCATCGGTTGAGGAAATCCCGGCCGGCCTCAGCAAGTTCATCATCTCGCTAGGGATCCTTGGCCCGAGCACAGCTCGGATTTCGTACTAAGCTGGCTGTGACTAAAACGGCCAAGCTGGGCGAGTCGGGTGGTAGATGAGTCGTGCCTAGCCGACGCCCGCCCGACTCTCTGGCTTCCTGGCTTCGGGCGATCGAATTCCCCTAACATGTTGCTTTATCGGAAACTTACTCGCATCCGCAAAAATCGCCTCGAGAGATGCGGAGGCCTCGAGGGTGGAAACTGCGCCGCGTCGTCGCACTTGGAGGCACTCCAATCGGTGACGGCGGTGCGCCAAAGCGGTTACACATACCCGGAGAACGCTACCCCAAAACCCGACAATAACCAGCGTAAAGCCAGCATTTCCCAACAAATTCCGACAAAATCCCATTTCGGTACTTTGGTACTGCCCTTGCTCTCAGTTGGTCAGAGGGTCGTCATGTCCGAGCCAATGCTGTCTTCATCCAGCCTCTGCTGGTGCCAGGTACCGGTACCCCAAGAGCTCGAAACCGAGCTGCTTTGCGTGCAGCACTTCCTCCTTGGCATCGAACACGATTGCGCCGAATTGCGCCGCGAGACCGCCCAGGGCAGGACTAACGCGACCCGTCAGTCGGAAATCGCTTCGTACGTCAAGACGACGGCGATGAAGCTGACCCAAGTGGCGACCGGCCGCATGCGCCTGACAGACGACTACAAAAAGCGCATCCTGACCACCTTTCTGACGCTGATGAACCTCCAGGAGAGCCTGGACCGCGCCGCGAATCGCACGTCATCCATTCGCGAACTGCGCACTATCGTTGTCCCTGGCTGATGTTCGAGCCCTTCGGCTCTTGGCTTTCCAGTCTTAGCCCCCCGGTCTTGATCTGCCCCGGCCCTGCCTTTCAGCCCGGGCCCGCCGGTCGAAGCCACTCATCGGTCTTGCCGAGGCGGCGTCTACACGGTCCATGCAGCATTTCTCCTACCCCAATTACAGGACTTACCTGATTGTTCCTTAGCCCGATTTGGCATAGGGTGGTCACACAAAATCGTTCATAGCGAGACCGACCCTCGCTGACGGGCAGGTGCTGGTATCCTCACCGAACTAAGCACCTGTCCCCCCTCTTCTTCCCTCCTGCAATCTCGCAAAAAGCAACTTTCGATAGTGTCTCCCCATTTCGTTCTATCCTGGCAGGAAGCTGATGTTTCTGACGTCGCCAAGTTCTTGCCGCCAGACTGACGGTTCACTTTTGTGAACGAGGCACTTTTTTGCGTTGGTCGAACGTAGTAATATTCTTCGCACAGGAAATTCATCGACAACGGTCTTCCAGCGGAACGTGTTGAGTACTGGTATGCACACGCAAATCGCAAATTATAGGCGCGTCGAAAGGCGGCGCTCGGCGCGCGTGACGCTGGCGGTGCCGCTCCGCGTGGATGGCCAGGAGTTAAACGGCGAAGAATTCATTATTCGCACGCACTCCCACACGGTAAGCCAGTTTGGCTGCCTGCTCCCGCTGGACGCGGAACTTGCTCCGGACCAAACTGTTGTTCTGCTCAACGAGTACACTCGGCAATCGGTGCAATGCAAAGTCGTCACCACCCGCCGCAACCGCGATGGAAAGAGATATCTGGGCCTGGAGTTCATTACGCCCAGCTCAAACTTCTGGCGTATGTCGTTCTGCAAGCCGGGAGCTCGCTCACTGAAGCGGCAATACGGATCAAACAGCGACGCATCATCGAAGTCGTGGTGACTCGCGCTGAGTGCGTTGCTGGCTAAGTTCCGCTGCGCCAGCTTTCCCCCGAATTCCCGTCTTACAACAAGCTCAGAAGTCGTCGCTGTACGGTGTCGCGCGTACAAGGTCGAAGTTTGTAGAGCCGACTGGTTTTGCCCCCCTCCCCCCACCCTTTTTCTAAGTGCGGATTCTAAATGGGTTAGCGGGTTTGAAGCCAAACCTCGCGGTATTTGTGCTACTTGCCGGGCTCGCCCGTACCACTGTGGCGCCCCTACAACGAGACTGGGATGCTTCCCTATTCGGTTTCTTCGGGTGCGGTTGCGTTGACTGGAAGTGCGGGGTGACTGGACGGGGGCAAAGAGAAACGAAGTCAGGACATATCGACGAAGCAAGGACGGACGCGTCCGTCCTTGCTTGGAGCAATCAGGTAACGATTTGGCGGAATGCCTGGCCGGCGGGTTGCGTGTAGACAAGGAAAGTCTTTCTGTTTCTGCTCCCCGAATTCCAGAAACAAGATCATCATACACGAAACGGCAATGAAGTCAAGGAAATAATTGTACTGAATGGTTATTCGAACGATGGGACGGGCGTAGAGCGAGGCCTTGGCATGGAACAGCCAAGCTGCGCTGCGTTCGAACGCCGAATCCGCAGCGTCCTGAAATTCCGACGGCCGGCGCTCTGTCGATTGACTCGGGGACGTTGCGGTCCATTTCTTAGATTTTCCTGCGACGAACAAGAGTCTTATACCGGTTGATAGGCTTCGGAACTTGGGTAGCCTAAATGCGCAGTGGAATGTTTACGTCAATTCAAGAGGCCTTTCATCTGGGTGCCGATCAGCTCGCGAACCTTGTCGGCGGGGACCATACGCTCGAACATGCCTAGATCGGCGTCGATAATTACGTCGGTGTCGGTGACTTCAATGGTGCCTTTGATGGGGGAGTTGAAGAAGCCCATATTGATGTTAAGCGAGAAGCTTAACGTGTTGCCTTGCCAGGAGCGCTGGACGTCTTTCAGTTTTGCGCCGCGGATTTGCGGGGATTGAAAGAGTTGGTCGAAGGAGCGGTCGACGGCCTGGATGACTTCTTCTTTGGTCTTGCCGTGAGCAACGGTGATTCGCATGGGTGTCCTCGTTCGAAGAATACACTGGGGATGGAGTTTTTGCAGTGAGACGATGAGCGGAGCGGGCACAGCGGTGCTGTGCCCCTACGGGGAGATCGCCTTCGGATTTGAGGGTCGCTCGAATCCCAGGTGGTGACCTCGGAGCGCTTGAGGTCCTTCGCTTCGCTCAGGATGACATGCCGCCGGTTGCTGAGGGCACGGAGCCGGCAGGATGCGCTTTAAGTCAGGGTAAACCGGCGCTGCGAGTGCCGATCTGAAGATCGGCCACTACGCCGGCTCAGGCTGACGCTGGGAGCTTCACCCAGGCGGCGTTTTGTTTCGACGAGCCGAGCACCGCGGATATGAATTGGACTCCGGCTACGCCGTCGGCGACTGTGGGGACTAGCAGGGAGTCTTTCGCGGGAGGGCGGTTGGCTTGGCGGGCGGAGATTTGTTCGGCGATATCGGTGTAGAGCTGGGCGAAGGCTTCGAGGTAGCCTTCGGGGTGGCCGCTGGGGATGCGGCTGGCGTGTTTGGCGGAGGGGGTTGCGTCAGCGCCGTTGCGCGTCAGCGTTTTGGTTGGCTTGCCATATTGGCTGAAATGCAGGTAGTTGGGATTCTCCTGGGACCAATCGAGCCCCCCCTTTTCGCCGTACACGCGCAGGCGCAAATTATTCTCGTTGCCGACGGCTACCTGGCTGGCCCATAGCATTCCGCGGACTCCCTCTTGGTAGCGCAGCAAAACTTGGACGTTGTCGTCGAGCCGGCGGCCGGGGACGAAGGTGGAGACGTCTGCGGCTACTTGCTCGGCGCTCAGACCGCTGACGAAGCAGGCGATGTTGTAGGCGTGGGTGCCGATGTCGCCCAGCGAGCCTGCGGGGCCGCTTTGTGCCGGATCGGTGCGCCAGACGGCTTGCTTTTGACCAGTGGTTTCGAGAGGCGTGGTCAGCCAGTCCTGGGCATATTCGACCTGGACGAGACGCAGATGGCCTAGTTCGCCCGCGGCAATCATTTCGCGGGCTTGGCGGACGGTGGGGTAACCGGTGTAGTTGTGGGTGAGGCCGAAGATCAGGCCGGATTTTTTTACGATTTGCTCTAGTGCTAGGGCGTCATCGACGGTTGTCGTTAACGGTTTGTCGCAGATTACGTGGATGCCTGCGTCGAGAAACGCTTTGGCTGGGGCGAAGTGGAGATGATTGGGTGTGACGATGGAGACGGCGTCGATGCGGTCTGAGCGCTTGGATTCGGCGGCGGCCATTTCGGCGAAGCTGCCGTAGGCACGGTCAGCGGGGATGTGGAGATCTTGCGCGGCTTGGCGGCTTTTTTCGGGATTGGAGGAGAGGGCCGCGGCGACCAGTTCGAAGCGGTCGTCGATGCGGGCGGCTATGCGGTGGACCGCGCCGATGAAGCCGCCGGGGCCGCCGCCTACCATGCCGAGGCGGAGGCGGCGATTTGCGGTCGAGGTGGGAGTTGCGTCGATGGCCATTATTTTTTCCTTTACTTGGATTTTTTCCGACGTGCGGGACTAATCAGAGGCAATGAGATGACGGAGACGCCTGGGCGTTTCGGGCACAGCGATGCTGTGCCCCTACAAGAGAGCACTTGAGACGGGAGGCGCCACTCGCGGCTGAAAAGGTTGCTGCGCATCAGAGTGAAGGCGATCAGGCCAGGCCGAGCATGCGGCGGTTTGCGGCTTGGTCGGCGCCGGAGCTGGCGAAGTCGTCGAAGGTGGTGGTGGCAGCCTGGATGATGTGGTCGGCGATGAAGGGGGCGCCTTCGGCTGCGCCTTGCTCGGCGCTCTTGATGCAGCACTCCCATTCGAGGACGGCCCAGCCTGGGTAATCGTACTGCGTCAGCTTCGAGAAGATGGCTTTGAAGTCCACCTGGCCGTCGCCGGTGGAACGGAACCTGCCCGCGCGATTGATCCACGGTTGGAAGCCGCCGTAGACACCCTGGCGACCGGAAGGGCGGAACTCGGCATCCTTGACGTGAAACATTTTGATGCGCTGGTGGTAGAGGTCGAGATATTCGAGGTAGTCGAGCTGCTGGATTACGAAATGGCTGGGGTCGAAGAGGATGTTGCAGCGGGGATGATTGTCGACGCGCTGGAGGAACATTTCGAAGGTGATGCCGTCGTGGAGATCTTCGCCAGGGTGGATTTCGAAGCAGAGGTCGACGTCGGCCTCGTCGAAGGCGTTGAGGATGGGGCGCCAGCGGGCGGCTAGTTCGTCGAAAGCAGTCTCGATCAAACCCGCGGGGCGCTGCGGCCACGGGTAGAAATAGGGCCAGGCTAGCGCGCCAGAAAACGTAGCATGGGCGCTTAGACCCAGATTGGCGGAGGCTCTGGCGGCGAATCGGAGTTGCTCGACGGCCCAGGCTTGGCGGGCTTTCGCGTTGCCGCGGACTTCCGGCGGTGCGAAGCCGTCGAAGGCGATGTCGTAGGCGGGATGGACCGCGACTAGCTGGCCTTGAAGGTGGGTGGAGAGCTCGGTGATCGCGAGTCCGTGTTTGCTGACGATGCCGCGGATGGCGTCGGCGTAGGTTTTGCTTTCGGCGGCGCGCTTGAGGTCGAAGAGGCGAGCGTCCCAAGTGGGAATTTGCACGCCTTTGTAGCCGAGCTTAGCGGCCCAGACACAGATATTTTCGAGCGTGTTGAACGGGGCGTTGTCGCCGGCGAATTGCGCGAGGAAGATTGCTGGTCCTTTGATTGTTTTCATTTCTTCGTTAGCTCCAACCTGCATCCACAGTGAAATCCTGGGCGGTGCATTTCGATGCGGCGTCCGAGGCGAGAAACAGGGCCATATTTGCGATGTCTTCGGGCAGGACGCGCGCGGGCAAACATTGACCGTTCATGACTTCCCTTTCGAACTCCGGCGTGTACCAGAGTTTGATTTGGCGCTCGGTCCAGACGGCGCCGGGGAGAATGGTGTTGACGCGGATATTGAATGGGCCGTATTCGCGGGCCTGCGTGCGAGTCAGGCCGCAGACCGCGGCTTTGCTGGTGCTGTACACAGGAAGGCCGGTGTGCTTTAGACGCCAGATGATCGAGCTGAGATTGATGATCGAGCCGCCGCCGAGGCGCTTCATGTGATACGCGATGGCCTGCGCTGCGAAAAACATGTGGCGGAGATTCACCGCGATGCGGTTGTCCCAGTAGGCGTGGGTGACCGCGTCGAAGGCGTGGCGGTCGTCGCTGGCAGCGTTGTTGATGAGGATGGCGACGTCGCCTATTTCGGAACGGATGTTGTCGATAGTGGTCTGCAAGGCGGGAATGTCGCACACATCGCACGGTACAAATTTGGGGGCGTGGCCGGTTTCCTTTTCGAGCCGCTGAACGAGGGCGCGGCTGGATTCTTCGGCGACATCGATGAAGGCTACGCGGGCTCCCTGGTGCACGAAGGCTTGCGTGAAGGCCGCGCCGATACCGCTTCCGCCGCCGGTGATCAGCACGGTTTTATTGGCGAGATCGGGATACGTCGGGCGGCTAGTGTCCATCTTCTCGAGGGCCTGCGTCATTTTCGCGAACCGCTACTGTACCGATTCATCGTTTCAAAGGGAAGGTCTGAAGAAGGCGCGGGAGAACGAAATGGAAGAACTGGTCGGAATCAGAACAGAGGCACGCGGAAGCGTTGGGAGCGCCTGTGCCGGTGCGGGTGTAACCGTCTTTGTCCACGGTGATCTGGAACTGCTGGACGGGGCAGAGAGCAGGATCGAGGACGTAGGCGACCGCCATGACATCGAACAGAGTCGGCGTTTGCTGGCCCCATTCGTGATACAGGAGGGTGAGGGCGTCGGTGAGCGGGGTGCCTTGACGGAACAAGAGCGAGCGCATTTGTTCGTCGAGTTTCAACTGCGTGGAATCGAGGGGCATCATGAAGATGGGAACGCCGCTGGCGAAGAGTTTTTGGGCAGCGGGAACGTCGCTATAGATGTTGTACTCCGGCTGCGGGCCGCGATCGGGTGTGTAGCCGAGGTCGTCGTAGCCTTTGCGAATCGAGCCGCCCATCAAGACCACGCGCTTTAGCTTTTTGAATGTGGCGGGGTCGCGATCGATGGCTGCGCCGATGTTGGTCAGCGGAGCGATGGCTACGAGGGTGATCTCGCCTGGATTTTTGCGGATTTGGTCGAGGAGAAAATCGACCGCGGCGGGGTGCGATTTTGGCGGCGGGCCGTTTTCAGCCCAGCGGGCTTGGGAAAACGGCGTTTTGCTTTGCGTCGGGATGCCTTCGGCGACGGGAATATTTGCGCTGGCGGTTTCGAGGAGCAGGCGGTCGACTAGGCGAGCGCGGAGCTGGGTGTCACCCCAGGCGGTGGTGATGCCGAGGATTTGGAGTTCGGGGCTAGTCAGGGCGAGGCCGACGGCGAAGGCATCGTCGACATCGTCGCCGATGTCCGTGTCGATGATGATTTTCGTTCTTGGTGTTTGGACCCGCGACGCGATTGAGGTGTTGCGAGGAACGGTTTGACTGCGAGCTGCGGTTCCCGCGAGAGCAAAAATCAACGCTGCACGGAGCGCTACGGAAAGAATTTTCTGGCATCGGGTTATAGGCATGGTTCCCGCGGGAGTATCGCCCGAGGAGAATATTTCCGCAAGCCAAGGTACGCGGGTATCACGTCGGAGACTGTACGCGGGATGGGCTGCGGTTGTACGCTAGCCGTGCCAAGTCGAGGCCGGTGTTTGAACTCCGGCTTCGCGTGGACAATCACACTAGGACTGGATGGTCTTCCTTGACGGACTCGTTGTCATCTGCGGAAGTTAAAGAACTCACAAAAAAATATACGTACGGGACCTGGCGGCGGCAAAAAGGCTGGAATCCGCTGCACCTTGTCGACGCCGAAGGCTGTTATTTCACTGATGCGGATGGGAAGAAGTATCTCGATTTTTCTGCGCAGTTGATGTGCGTTACGCTGGGTCACAAGAACAAGGCGGTGATCCAGGCGATTCAAGACCAGGCGCGCGATCTGGCGTATGTGGGGCCGGGCTGGGCAACGACGATTCGCGCGGAACTCAGCAAGCGCCTCGTGGAGGTATTGCCGCGCGGCTTGGACAAATTCTTTTTCACTACTTCGGGGACGGAAGCGAACGAGGCGGCTTTCAAGATTGCCCGGATGGTGACGGGAAAGACGAAGATTATTTCGCGCTATCGCTCGTATCACGGGTCGACCATGGGGTCGATTGCCGCGACCGGCGATCCGCGTCGCTGGGCCATGGAGCCGGCCGGCAAGATACCGGGAGTGATCTTCGCGCCGGAGGTGAACTGCTACAAATGCCCGATCCTGCACGAGTATCCGGGTTGCGGGGTCGCTTGCGTGGAATACATCGAGCACATGATCGCGAATGAAAGCGACGTGGCGGCGGTGATTGTGGAACCCGTTGTGGGAACCAATGGCGTGTTGATTCCTCCAAAGGAATACATGCCGCGGCTGCGCGAAATCTGCAATCGCCACGAGGTGCTCTTGATCGCGGACGAAGTGATGACTGGGTGGTGCCGCACCGGGAAATGGTTCGCGATGGACCATTGGAACGTCGTGCCGGATATTCTGACGACGGCCAAGGGGATCACGAATGCGGCGATTCCGCTGGGTCTTTGCGCGACGTCGGAAAAGATTGCCAGCTATTTCGACGATCACTTTTTTTCGCACGGCCATACCTACGAGGCGCACCCGCTGACGCTCGCGCCGGCGGTTGCGTCAATTGCGGAAATGAAGCGGTTGAATCTCGCGGCACGCGCCGTGGAATTGGGCGCTTACATCGGACCAAAGCTCAATGAATTGAAGCATCGGCATCCTTCGATCGGAGAAGTTCGCGGGATCGGGATGTTCTGGGGCGTCGAATTGGTGCGGAACCGCAAGACCAAGGCGCCGTTCAATACGATGAAGGATAAAGTTGCGGGCACGCCGTTACTGGTGGACAAGGTTGCTGCTCGGATGATGAGCAATGGCGTTTATCTCCAGGCTTGGATGAGCCACTTTGTCATTGCGCCGCCGTTGATCGTGACCGAGAAAGAGATCGACCAGGGCTTGGCTGCGTTTGATGAAGCGCTGAGTATCGCCGATCAGGAAGTGGACGCGTGATCCGCGCGCGGCGGCAGGAAATTTTATTTCGCGCAGATTAAGCTTCGCGTCGCTCATCGTTTCCACAAATAGAGCGAAGCGCTATTGATTCACGCCGCTCGCTAACGCCCCACCATCGACCGACAGCAAATGTCCGGTGACGAAACTAGCCGAATCGGACGCCAGAAAAATCGCGGCGCCGATTAGTTCTTCGAGCTGACCGAAGCGGCCCATCGGCGTGCGAAGAAGAAACTCTCGCCCGCGAGCCGTGCCATCGAGCAGCGCCGCGTTCAGGTCGGTGCGGAACACTCCAGGGGCAATGGCGTTGACGCACACTCCGTGGCGTGCCCATTCGATCGCCAGAGACTTCGTTAGCGACGCGACCGCTGCTTTGCTCGCGGAATACGCGGCGACTTCATATAGGGCTACGAACGAAGACAGCGAGGCGATGTTAATGATGCGGCCGCGCTTGCGGTCGATCATATGACGCCCAAAAACCTGGCAGGCTCGCAGGGTGCCGCTCAAGTTTGTTTCCAGAATATTGTTCCACTCGGATTCGGAGACATCGAGAGTGGGTGTGCGCTTGGTGGTTCCAGCGGAGTTGACCAGGATATCGACCGCACCGAATTCAACGATGGCGGCATTGAGAAGCGCTTCGAGGCTGGCGCGATCGGTTACATCGGAACGCATCGCGAGAGCTTTGCCGCCAGCTTTTTTGATGTCCGCGACAGCGGATTCCACGAGTTCGGTGCGGCGCCCGGTGGGCAGTATGTTTGCACCGGCTTGCGCCAGTCCTTTAGCGATGGTCAAGCCAATGCCAGAGGTTCCGCCGATGACGACGGCGGTCTTTGTAGTCAGATCGAGCGGAGCGTATCCCATCGGTAAGGCCCTTTGTATGCGAACGGTTTCTGAGACCGCTGTCTTGTGAAATGCGCTTTGGCAACGCAAAGTCTACGGGTTGAAGCGATTTCTCGCAACACGCGAGAATGAAAAGCTATCAGCCTAGCTTATTTCGGCGAAGACTCGAGCTCAACGTAGTCCAGCGCGGCGTGTTCGTCGCGATCGGGAATCCCTTCGATCCGGATCTCGTCTCCCGCATGAAGCGTGAGTTCCGGTATCCGTCGGCGCGTTGATGAATCACTTCCGATTTTAGTCGCGGGCAATTGGCCGTTGGCTACCCACTGGTCGACGAGCTTGTCGTCGACAAAAACGCGGAATTTGGACTCGCCATTTTTTTGGTCGAAGTATTCAATGTCGAGCGTGTACCGGCCGGCTTCGCCGGTGAACCGAAACGATGCGGAACAGCCTTGAGGCTGCGTGCACTCGATGGCTTTTCCGGACGACGCGTTCTCCCAGGGAACCACGTCGACGGATGTGTAGCCTTGGAGCTGCATGGACTCGGCTTCGATACGATTTGTAAAATGTCCTGCACGGCCTTTCGCGTCGGCGATGCCGGACTCGCGCAGGAAATAGTTGCAGATTGCGTCGCGCCAAACGATCGCATGCCCGGTTTGATATTCCAGGCGCGCCAGCACGTCTGCATAGCGGTCGGCATCGACATGCTCCTTTAGGGATTCCCATTGCCGGACGAATTCCTGGACGTGCGCGGCGCCTTCGTAGTGCGAGTCGTAGATGTGCTGAATGACGGTCTTTCCGGAATGCAGAACGTAAGTGTAGGAAACGTGGTGAAAAAACAGCAGCAATTCGTCTGGCGTGGTCTCCAGCGATTCGTAAATTCGCGCCACGGGCCGCCAATACTGGCCGACAAAACCGGTTCCTGTCGCCACGGTGCGATCCATGCCAATACCTTCTTTGTCGGCACGGTGCCATTGGCCCCAGCCGTTTTCTTCTGAGGATTCGATGCCCGGACCGTAGTGGCTTCCGAGAATGTCGGTGAGCGTTTGCGCACCGAGAGGACCAGTGTAGCTTTCGTACGTCGGCCAGGACGAGAGCTGTATGTCCACGATGGTGCGCACGACGGTGGGGTCGTTCCCGAACGTGAGTCGCGTCCACTCTTCGGCAATAGTTCCTGGGCTTAGATCCGGATTCCAGGCCAGGCGGCCGAATGCGTAAAGATTCGCCATCGCCAGCGGGTGAGCGAGCCAGTTTGTATCGAGACCCACGTTCACGATCCCGACGAAACCGCCGACTGGACGATGAAACGTCTTGCCGGACACGAGATCCTTTACCGGCGTCCCATCTCTTCCTGCGTGCATGTCAAAATCGAGAACCTGTCTCCACATGGGTGCAAGGAAACAGAGATGGCGCTGTTGGCCCGTGTATTCCTGCGTGATCTGCAGCTCGATGGCTTCGTTTGTTTTTTCGAGTCCGCTGAACAGCGGCGACACCGGTTCGCGCGCCTGAAAATCGATGGGACCGTGCTTGATTTGGATGATGACGTTGTCGTCGAACTGGCCATCGAGCGCGTGGAAATTATCGTAGCCGGCTTTGGCGCGGTCGTTTTTCGGATCGCGCCAATCGAGATGATGGTTGTAGACAAACGCGCGATAGAAAACGATCCCGCCATGCGGCTTGAGTGCGTGAGCGATCACGTTGGCGGCATCGGCTGGCGTGCGATGATAGGTCGACGGGCCGAGGCGCCCCTCAGAATCGGCTTTCACGACAACGCCGCCGAAGTCGGGAATCTGTTTGTAGATTTGGTCGAATCTATCGCGCCACCATTTTTCGACAACAGGATCGAGGGGATCGAAGGTGTCAAGGCCGCCGATCAATTTCGGGCTGCTGAGATCGACGGCGATCGAGAGACGAATGCCCCAGGCGCGAAAAATGTCCGCGACACGAACCAGTTGCGGAAGGAAATCGGGCTCGAGAACGTGCGGATTGGCGTTAACGTTGTTGATGGCGACGCCATTGATCCCCAGCGAAGCCAGCAGGCGGGCGTAATCGCGGACGCGGCCAAGATCGTCGCAGACGCGGCCGTTATCGAAAAAAATGGAGCGCCCGCCGTAGCCGCGCTCGATGCTGCCGTCGAGGTTGTCCCACTGATTCGCCCAGCGGATTGGCGCGAAGGGTTGCTGGATTTCGTCGAGGGACGCGAGGTCTTCGCCGCGCGCGATTTTGCTGAGCAGCGCGAAGACGCCATAGAGAACCCCGCGGTCACCGCCGCCCGCAACGACGAGGCAATCGAAGCCGCGAATCTTTGTGGATTTGAGCCAGAATCCGTCGTCGGCCAATTCCCTGCTCGGGTGGAGGCCTGGAGCACGGTCATGGAGATCCTTGATTGCGCCCAAGATGATTGCGTGTCCACCGGGTTGGGTCGGAACGGGATGCAGAGTCGCGCCAAGCATTCCCTGAATACCTCGGAGCAATTCTTGCTGTGCCGATTGCAAGACGACGGAATCGCCCGCGATCACAACATCGGTGGGGAACGTTTCATATTTATGGGCGAGAACTTTTTCGAGCGGCGCGTAGCGCAGCCAGGCTTCGTATCCGGTTTCGGCTCGGCAGTTCGCTGCACTCGTTATGGCTAGCAGCGCGATTGCGGTTGTCGCGATGGATTGGCATTGCTTCATGTTTGATCGGCGCGCCCGTTGTCGGCTTGCAACCACCGAGACGACGCCAGAATTTATCACGAGTTTGCCGGGAAGGGCACAGCGGTGCCGCGCCGTTACAGGATGAACGATGGACGGTGACCCAGCGATGGGCGTGGTGGCAGCGACAGTACCGGTTGTGGCACTCTTTCGCGTGACAATTCGAGAGAGCCAAAAGCAGGGACGGACGAAAAATCCAGTGGAGAAGGATTCCTAAAGATGAAAATTGTTGACGCGAAGGTGATTGTTTGCTGCCCGGGGCGAAATTTCGTCACGCTCAAGATCGTCACCGAAGACGGAATTCACGGGCTGGGTGACGCTACTTTGAACGGGCGCGAACTCGCGGTGGCATCGTATCTGTCCGACCACGTGGTGCCGCTGCTGATCGGGCGGGACGCGCGGCGCGTCGAGGACACCTGGCAGTACCTATATAAAGGCGCTTACTGGCGACGCGGGCCGGTGACCATGGCGGCGATTTCGGCGGTCGATATCGCGCTATGGGATATCAAGGCCAAGAGCATGAACACGCCGGCGTATCAACTGCTCGGCGGCGCCTCGAGAAACGGCATCTTGGTTTACGGACACGCCAGCGGCGGCGACATCGAAGAGACCGTACAAGCCGTGGCGAAATATAAGGACGCCGGTTACAAAGCCATTCGCGCACAATCCGGAATCCCCGGGCTCCTAAACACATACGGCGTCGGGCGCGGATCGCTTTACTACGAGCCGGCGGAGAAAATTGCTCCGCCGGAGAGTCTCTGGTCTTCCGAACAATATCTAAATTTTGTGCCGCAGCTTTTCTCGCGGTTGCGCAGGGAGTTTGGGCCGGATGTGCACCTGCTGCACGACGCACATCATCGGCTGACACCGATCGAAGCCGCCCGGCTAGGTAAGGAACTCGAACCGTATCACCTTTTTTGGCTGGAAGACCCGACGCCAGCGGAATTGCAGGAAAGTTTCCGCTTGATTCGCCGGCACACGACGACGCCGTTGGCCGTGGGCGAAGTATTCAACAGCATTTTCGATTGCCAGCAGCTCATTCAGGAGCAATTGATCGACTACATTCGCACGGCGATAGTTCATGCCGGTGGTTTCACGCAAATGAAAAAAATCGCCAGCCTCGCCGAGATGTATCAGGTGCGGACAGGATCGCATGGCGCTACCGATATGAGTCCGGTCTGCATGGCCGCGGCGCTGCACTTTGACCTCAGCGTCCACAATTTTGGAATTCAGGAATACATGCGCCACTCCCCGGAGACCGACAAGGTGTTCCCACATTCCTATTCGTTCAAAGACGGATGGATGCATCCAGGAGATGCCCCGGGACTCGGCGTGGACATCGACGAAACGCTAGCGGCGCAATATCCCTACGAGCGCGCATATTTGCCGGTCAATCGAAAGCTGGACGGGACCATACACAGTTGGTAGATAGAGTTTCGGCACGCCTCAGCCGAGCATTCAACCCCGCGCGGCCGGGGCGTTTTCCGTTTCCGACGCAGCCGGAAGTTCAAGCCCCAAATACTGGCGCGCGTTTTCGAAGCAAATGTTGCGTATCACCGAGCCGAGGAGTTTTTCATCGTTCGGCAATTCGCCTTTTTCCACTTCGTGCCCGAGCAGATTGCAGAGCACACGGCGAAAATATTCGTGCCGCGGGAAGGACATGAACGATCGCGAATCAGTAAGCATGCCGATGAATCGCGAGAACAATCCATTGTTGGAGAGCGCGTTGAGCTGCCACTCGATGGCTTCCTTTTGATCGAGGAACCACCACCCGCTGCCAAACTGAATCTTCCCTGCCGTCACGCCATCTTGAAAACTTCCAATGACGGTAGAAAAAACGTAGTTATCAAAGGGATTTACGTTGTACAGGATCATTTTCGGCAGCGCGTTTTCCTGCTCCAAAAGATCGAGATATCTGCAAAGACTTTCGGCCTGCCTCCAATCACCAACGACATCGTAACCGGTATTAGGACCCAACTGCCGGGTAGCGCGCGTGTTGACGTTGCGCAAGGCCCCCAGATGTAATTGTTTCGTCCAGCCCTTCTCCGCATCCAGCCTTCCGAAGAAAAGCATCAAGAAGGACGCAAACTGCTCGTGCTCTTCCGGCGTCGCGGCCCGATCTGAGCGCGCCTTGGCAAAAATAGCTCCCGCTTGCGTCTCGCTGCACGGAGTAGCGTAACAATACGCCAGGCCATGATCCGAGAGTCTGCCGCCATTCGCGTGAAAGAAATCGTGGCGTTGCTTGAGCGCGTCGAGAAAATCACGCAGCGACGACACCGTAACATTGCTGGCGCGCTCGAGGCGGTCGATCCAGGCGTTAAACACGTCTGGCTGGTGCACCAGGAGCGCATGATCCGGGCGAAACGTCGGATACATCCGAAATCCCGGTGCGGCCGCGGAGACCGCTCGATGATGGCTGAGGTCATCGCAGGGATCATCGGTAGTACACACGGCGCGAACGTGAAATTTTCTGAGAATGCCCTGCGCGGTGAGATCGCCACTTTGCAACTGATCGTTAGCGCGTTCCCACACAGATTTAGCGCTGGTCTCGTCCAGCAACTCATTGATGCCGAAATAGCGTTTCAGTTCGAGGTGTGTCCAGTGGTAGAGCGGATTGCGCAAGGTAAAGGGAACTGTTCCCGCCCAAGCGAGAAACTTTTCGTAAGGCGCGGCATCGCCTGTAACGCACGATTCTGCAATCCCGTTGGCCCGCATTGCACGCCACTTGTAATGATCGCCTTCGAGCCAAGGCTCAAACAAATTGCGAAACCGGCGGTCCGCGGCAATGTCGGCAGGCGGCAAGTGCGAATGGTAATCGAGAATCGGTTCCTGCGCGGCATAGGTGTGGTAGAGGTTTCGGGCGGTCTTGGAATGCAGCAGGAAGTCATCGTGGATGAAATCCATGGAACGTTCTCCCATCAACTATTTCCCGCCGGAACAAACGGAGGCAAGGCGCAGAAGTTTGCGCCCGCCGAAACCATCATATCGCACACACGCCTTGTTGTTATCGGACTCCGGTGAGGACGTCGATCGTGAGTTGATCCAAACGCTCGTAGGGCAAATTCTTCTTCATGATCGCGTCTTTGTCAAAGGAATGAGCCAGCAAAGCTGCCGCGCCCTTCTTCGAATATGCGCCCAATTTCGGAGCGCCGTTGGAATTTGAGCTGACCTCCTTGAGAATGGCTTGAATCTCCTTGTCAGAGTTCCAATGCGCGGCCTTCTCTTTGAAAATCAGATAATTTCGCATGCACCCGCGCGCAAAATCCTTCACCCCTTCGTAATTCTCGGTGCGGTAGGCATGCGCATCGAAATGCCGCGGTCCCTCGTAACCCACATCCTCCAGAAACTTCACCAGCCAAAATGCCGCTTTGATGTTCACCGAACCAAAACGCAAATCCTGGTCGAAGCGCCCCGGCATCTGATCGTTCAAGTCGATGTGGAAAAGCTTCCCGGCCTCCCATGCCTGTGCAACACCGTGCAGAAAATTCAGGCCAGCCATCTGTTCGTGCGCGACTTCCGGATTGACGCCGACCATTTCCGGGTGATCGAGGGTGGCGATAAAACCCAAGTAGTGACCAGTCGTGGCCATATAAATGTCGCCGCGCGGTTCGTTGGGCTTGGATTCCAGCGCAATCTTGAATCCGTATTTGCGGTCAATGTTGTACTCACAAAGATAGTTCACCGCTTCGCGCAGGTGCTTGATGGCATCGTCAGCGCGCCGGCAAGCGTCGGTTTCGACTCCTTCGCGCCCGCCCCATAATACGAAAATCTTGGCGCCCAGTTCCGCGCCAAGGTCCATCGCGCGCATGGTCTTCTGCAAAGCGTAGGCCCGCACCTCGGGATCGTTCGCCGTGAAAGCGCCATCGCGGAAAACGGGATGAAAGAAGAGCGAGACCGTGGCCATGGGCACCACCAGCCCGTGTTCCTTACACGCCTTCTTGAAGTCGCGCACGATCGCATCGCGTTCCGCGCACGTCGCATCGATGGGCACCAAATCATTGTCGTGAAGGTTGACGCCCCAGGCCCCGACTTCTCCCAGCATGGCTGCGATATCGACCGGCGAAATCACCGGCCGCACGAAATCCCCAAACGGATCGCGCCCGCGATTTCCCACCGTCCACAGCCCAAACGAAAACTTGTGCTCAGGCTTCGGCTCGTACAAATGATTCCTCGACATCAACACCCTCCGATGCATTCCCTCGACGAAAATGCATCTACGAATTGAAAATCGATTTCATCGCCGGATAAATTCGACGATAGGCAGCGTAATTTTTCTCCATCACTTCGGCGTTGGCGGGATTAGGCCGAATCCGATCGACAACGCGCACCACCGCATTGCACGCGGCATCCACCGAAGGCCAAATTTTCGCGCCGACTCCGGCAAGCAGGGCTGCACCGTACGCAGCGCCTTCTTCTGCCTCGACAATTTCCACCTCGTGCCTGTAAACGTCCGCCTGAATCTGCCGCCACAAAGGCGATCTCGCTCCCCCGCCACCCAGACGAATGCTCTTCACCGGCACTTTCATCTCGTCGAAAATCGTGAAGGTGTCTTTCAGGCTGAAGGCCACGCCCTCCAGAATCGCGCGGACGATGTGCGCTCGTGTGTGCGAAGCGGTCAGTCCGACCAGCGCTCCCCGCGCCTCCGCATCTAAATGCGGCGTACGTTCGCCCATCAAGTAGGGCGCCCAGAGAAGACCGTCGGCCCCAGGGGGAGCCGTGGCCGCTTCGGCAGTGAGCTTTTCGTACGGATCGCCGCCCGGTTTCGAAGAAGCGCACTCGAAGCGGTCGCGGAACCATCGCAGCGACAACCCCGCAGCCTGCGTTACTCCCATCACATGCCATCGGCCAGGAACCGCGTGGCAAAACGTGTGCAAGCGACCGCGCGGATCGAGCGCCGGGCGATCGGTCGCCGCGAAAACAACGCCGGATGTTCCGATCGTCGCGCTGACGGCACCGGGCGTCACGATTCCCATGCCCGTCGCTCCGGCGGCCTGATCTCCCGCGCCCGCAACCACGGGTGTTCCCGCAGCCAGGCCAGTCGCTTCTGCTCCAGCAGCAGAGATCTTCCCGCAGATGTCAGGAGACTCGAACACCGGAGGCAGCAGAGATGCATCGATCTGCGCCGCCTCCAGAACTTCCGTCGACCATTTGCGCCGTGCCACGTCCAACATCAGCGTGCCGGAAGCGTCCGCGACATCAATTGCCCGCTCTCCGGTCAAGCGGAACCGAACGTAGTCCTTCGGCAGCATCACAGAGCGAACGCGTTTCCAGTTTTCCGGTTCGTTTTCCCGCACCCACAAAAGCTTGGTGAGGGTGAAATTCGGAAGAGCGGGATTACAGGTGAGTTGAATCAGCCGTTCAGCGCCGATGCGTTCGTTCAGCTCTTTACATTGCTTCTCGGTGCGAACATCGCACCAGATCAGCGCGGGGCGAACCACGTTGCCGGATGCGTCCAACATCACCGCCCCATGCATTTGACCGGAGAAGCCCACGCACGAAATCTGATCTCCGCGCAGATTGCCTTGAGCCAAAGCCTTACGGACGGCGACGCCCGCAGCACGCCACCAGTCTTCGGGTCGCTGCTCGGCCCAGCCGATTTTGGGAGAAGCGAAAGCTTCGTGCTCTTCCGTAGCTGACGCGAGGATGCGACCGTCGTCGCCAACAATCAAGGCGCGGGTGCCACCGGTACCAACGTCAATTCCCAGAACGCGCGCGGGCATGGTTCAGTCCTGTGACACGGCCGTATAACTCGATTCCATTGCGGTGGTAGCGGTGCCTCTAGCGATACGCTCGACCCCACAAGCCATAGACGCGTTTCCGATGGAAGCAGGGAGTATGAGTTCGTCCACGGTGCGGCACCTATTGAGTGAAACTGGGTAAGCGCTAACTCTTTTACCGTGTACGTTAACGGTGGTATAGTACCACGCACTTTTTGAATTACAAGTATAGACATTTTTTCTGGAGGCTTCGTTGAACCACTTTCTCCGTCTTGGCACCCCCGTGCGGATCATGGTCGCTTTGCTCGCGTGTTGCGCCGCCCGCGAAGCGCTCGCCCAGAATGCTTTACCCTACCGGGATCCGAAACTCCCCGTCGAGCAGCGCGTGGCCGATCTTCTCTCGCGCATGACCCTCGAGGAAAAGATTGCCCAACTCGAAGGCGCTTGGGAGAACAAACAATTTTTCTCTGATCCGCAAGCTATGTTCGTGGACGAGAAGGGCGCGTTTTCGCCGGAGCGGGCTGCTGCTCTGATCAAGAACGGCTTGGGAGAAATCTCGCGGCCCAGCGAACATCGCGATCCGCGGGTCATGGTGGAGTTCACCAACACGGTGCAGAGGTGGATGAAAGAAAATACGCGACTTGGGATTCCCGTACTCTTTCATGACGAGTGCTTGCACGGGCACGTCGCACCGAAAGGAACATCGTATCCGCAGGCGATCGCCTTAGCTTCGACCTGGGATCCCGCGCTGCTTCACGAGGTTTTCACCGCGACGGCCGCCGAAGCTCGCGCTCGCGGAATCCAGCAATGTCTCGCGCCGGTCCTCGACCTGGCGCGCGACCCGCGCTGGGGCCGCACGGAAGAGACCTACGGCGAAGACCCGTACCTCGTATCTCGCTTGGGCGTGGCCGCGATTACGGGGTACCAGGGGCTCGGCCCGGGGATCGACAAGGCTCACGTGATGGCCACGGCCAAGCACTTCGCCGTTCACGGTCAGCCTGAAGCGGGAACCAACGTTGGTCCCGCGAACTATTCCGAACGCACCATCCGCGAATATTGGCTGAAACCATTCGAAGCGGCGGTCAAGGAAGCGCACGTCGCTACCGTCATGCCCTCGTACAACGAGGTCGACGGCATTCCCTCGCACAGTAACAAACACTTCTTGCTCGACATCTTGCGCGGAGAATGGGGATTTCAAGGACTTATTACCTCGGACTACTTTGGCCCCACGGAACTGCGCACCGTCCATCACATCGTGGCCAGCGAAGAAGAGGCCGGCAGGCTGGCGTTCGAATCCGGCGTGGATGTCGAGCTGCCTTTCAACCAGGCCTACGGCAGCTTGTTGGAGCAAGTCAAAACCGGGAAAGTATCGGAGGGCGCGGTCGACGTGTCGGTCGCTCGCGTGTTGCGCGCGAAGTTCATCGCGGGTCTGTTCGATGATCCGTACGCGAATGCGGACTATGCCGAAAAAATCACCAACAGCCCCGAGCACCAGCAACTGGCCCTGAAAGCGGCGCATGAAGCGATCATGCTGCTCAAGAATCAAGACAGCCTGCTGCCGCTCGCAAAGAGCAAGTACAAGCGGATCGCGGTGATCGGGCCGAACGCGGCGGGATTGCATCTTGGCGGCTACAGCAATCAACCGGGACGCGGCGTGAGCCTGCTTCAAGGAATAAAGAACAAAGTCGGGTCGTCCGCCGAGGTGCTCTACGCGGAAGGATGTAAGATCACGGAATCGGACCCCGATTGGGATGCTGACAAAGTGGTGCTTGGCGATCCAGCGCTGAACGCCAAGCGCATCGAGGAAGCCGTGAAGGTAGCCGAGAAAGCCGATATCGTAATTTTGGCGCTCGGCGGAAACGAGCAGACCTCGCGCGAAGCCTGGGCCGTCAATCATCCCGGCGATCGCGACAGCCTCGATTTGCTGGGTAGTCAAGATGATTTGGTGAAGGCCATCCTCGCCACGGGAAAGCCCACCATCGTGTTTCTCCAGCATGGCCGTCCCAATTCCATTCCCTACATCGCCGAACACGTCCCCGCTATCCTCGACGGGTGGTATCTCGGTCAGGAAGGCGGCACGGCGATCGCCGATGTACTCTTTGGCGATTACAACCCGGGCGGAAAGCTGCCGATCACGATCCCGCGATCCGTTGGGCAACTTCCGGACTACTACTATCAAAAGCCTTCCGCGAAGCGCGAATACCTCGGCAGCACGGTCCTGCCGCTCTTTCCCTTTGGTTGGGGGCTAAGCTATTCGACATTTAAGTATGCCAATGTGCGCGCCACGCCGGACTCAATCGGTCCACAAGGCCGCAGCACCATTTCCGTCGATGTCACCAACTCCAGCGCGGTTCGCGGCGACGAAGTAGTCCAGCTCTATATCCGCGACGAAGTGAGTTCCGTCACCCGCCCGGTAAAAGAGCTTCGAGGATTCCGCCGGATCAGCCTGAACCCTGGCGAAACAAAGACAGTGGAGTTTGGCCTGGGCCCCGACGAACTTTCATTTCTCAATCGCGACATGCACCGCGTAGTCGAGCCCGGCGTCTTCAGCATCATGGTCGGCGGCAATTCCGTAGACCTGACCCAAACAAAACTAAACGTAGTCGAAAAATAAAAGTAGGCAAGCTGCTCTCAAACGCCGAGATAACCTCAAGCAAGGCCTTTGTAGGGGCGCGCTTTAGCGCGTCCGAGCGAGCGCCGCGCGAGCCGGCCTCCGCTACGTCGCCACGCAAACCCTCTTCAGTCAGGCAACGTCGCTTCACCCGTAATCGTAACCTGCGTCCGAGCCCCAGTCGTTTCCTTCAAACCCGCGCGCGCAACCGGCTGGCCGCCGCCCACCCAAATCTGCACATCGCCACGAACGACCCTGCGCTTCCCTTCCGCGTCGACAATGCTCAATTCCCGATCACTCAACGGAAAAGATACGGTCTTCTTCTCCCCGCGCTCGAGGTGCACCCGCTGGAATCCCTTCAACGCTCGGAGCGCCGCCCCGTCCACCCCAGGATGCGTAAGATAAAGTTGCGCGACCTCATCGCCGGCCATCGCGCCAGTGTTCGCCACTTCCACCGAAACAGTCGCAGACTGTCCGGCCTTCAGCTGGCCATGATCAACGCGTACGTTTTTGTATGCAAACGAAGTAAAGCTCAAGCCATACCCAAACGGGTACAGCGGCTCCCCATCGAAATAACGGTACGTGCGCTTCGCCATCGAATAGTCTTCGAACGCCGGCAATTGCTCGACCGACTTGTAAAAGGTGATCGGCAATCGCCCCGCCGGACTGAAATCCCCAGCAATCGCCTGCGCCACCGCCGTGCCGCCCTCTTCCCCCGGATACCAAGCCTCAAGAATCGCTGGCAAATTCTGGTCGGCCCAATTCACCGCCAACGCGCTGCCGTTCATCAATACCAGAACCGTGGGCTTGCCAACCGCATACACGCGCTCCAGAAGTTGGTCCTGCGGAGCCGGCAAATCAATCTTGGTGCGATCGCCGCCGGCAAATCCATCGGCGTTCACCTTCATTTCTTCTCCCTCAATCCTTGCCGACAGCCCCATGGCCACAACAACAAAATCCGCATTGCGCGCCGCTTCCACCGCTTCAAGTCCACCCTGATCGGGAAGACTCCATATAAAACGCGCCTCCGCGCTGCGAACGTCCTGGAAATACTCGATCTTCACCGCATACGGATGATCCTTCTCAAGATGAATTTTCTTGGTCAACGTCGAAGCCGGATGGTGAATATTCCAGTCTCCGGTAACCAGTTCGTTGTCCAGCCAAACCCGGTACCCGTCCTGCCCGGTAAACCCAATCAAATAATCTCCCGTCACCGGCGGCACCAGCACTCCCGTCCAGCGCGCCGAATAGTTCTTCAGCAACTCCGGCGACATCCCCGTATCGCCCCACGCAAAGTCCACGGTGCTATCCGTGCGCGTAAGCGTCGGCGAACCCTCCAGCTTCATGTTGGCGAAGTATTCCGCCTTCAAACCGTGCTCGCCGCAAGACGCATCAACGCAAAGCGCGCTAGCAGGAACCGCCTTGGTAACCGGACCAACCAATCCGGTGCCCTCGACGTACACGACTTTCGACTGCGGAAACCGCGCCCGAATCCCATCCAGAATCGTCACCGGTCTCGACGGCGTCCCGTTGTAGTTTCCTTCCAGCGCGTCCAGATCATTCGCGTTAGGACCGATCACCGCAATCTTCGCCGGCGCGCTCTTCAGCGGCAAAAAATTGTCCTTGTTCTTCAACAGCACGATCGCTTCCTGCGCCACCCGCAGCGCAAGCTGCCGATGCGCCTCCGAATCATTCTCGCTGGCCTTCACGTTCGAATACGGCACCATCGCCGGCGGATCAAACAACCCCAATCGAAATCTCGCGCTGAACAAGCGATCCAGCGCCCGATCGATATCCGCCTCCGGCAGCAGCCCATGCTGCACCGCCCCAATCAGCGCCGCACGCTCGGTGCTCATCCCGTTCCGATAATCTCCGCAAATCAAATCCATTCCCGCCTTGATCGCCACCGAAACTCCCTCTTCGCCGTCCGCCGAGAAGTGGTGCCCGCCAAAAATATCCGCGACCGCCCCGCAATCTGACACCACGTACCCGTGAAACCCCCAATCGTGCCGCAAATGCTCCTCAAGCAACATCGGATTGGCGCAAGCAGGCTGCCCATTCAGCGAGTTGTACGCGCACATCACCGACTCCGCTTTGCCCTGTGTCACCGCAGCGCGAAACGCCGGGAAATACGTGTCCTCCATATCATGCCGCGAAGCCTGCACGTCCACCGTATGCCGCGTCGACTCCGGCCCGCTGTGCACCGCAAAATGTTTCGGCGTAGCCACCGTCTTCAGATATTTCGAATCATTCCCCTGCAAGCCGGTGACAAACGCCACTCCCATCCGCCCTGTCAGGAAAGGATCCTCCCCATACGTCTCCTGCCCCCGCCCCCACCGCGGATCCCGAAATATATTGATATTCGGTGACCACACCGTCAGCCCGCGATACCAGTCCGCACCCCCATCCGGGTGCACCGTCGCATAATATTTCGCGCGAAACTCGGTGCTGATCACGTCGGCGACGTCATGCATCAACGGCGCGTCAAACGTTGCTGCCAGCCCAATCGCCTGCGGAAACACCGTCGCCGTCCCCGCTCGCGCCACACCGTGCAGCCCCTCATTCCACCAGTTGTATGCCGGCACCCCCAGCCGCGGAATAGCCGCCGCCGTATGCCCCAATTGCGACGCCTTCTCTTCCAGCGTCATCCGCGACACCAGATCCTTCACCCGCTGTTCGACCGGCAGCTTCGTGTCTTCGTAAGCTGGCTTTTCCGGAGGCTGTTGAGCGAGGGACAACGAGGGACCGGCCACGCACACGAAACTCCAAACCAAGCCGACGACTATTTTTGCCCGCATATTGCCTCGGTACAGCTGCTGATTTTTCGCGCAAAACCAAAAATTCCGCACTTCGCATCACAACCGATTCTTGTCGATATCGATTTTCTTGCTTCTTTTACCGTCAGCCGACGCGCCCAGCACTTGCGCCGTGTACGCATCGTGAAGCCCCAACCGATTTGACACAAAGCGCCGCAGTATAGCACCGTTAACGTACACGCCTAAAGCGCAGGTCTCACCTTTCTTCGCCGCGCTTCCCCGTGTAACGTAAGATCTACGCGGACTCTCCAAGATGAGCAAAGAACGACGCGGAATCCATCTGATCGCCGAAATGGCCAACGTCTCCATTGGCACAGTGGATCGCGCGCTCCACGGCCGCGGTGGCATCAAGGACGCCACCCGCCAGCGCATTCTCCAGGTCGCGCGGCAAATCGGCTACACCCCAAATCTCGCGGCCCGCGCGCTTTCCGTCACCAAAGCCAGTGCGCGCATCGGCGTTTGTATGCCTCGAGAAATTCACTTCTTCTACGATCAACTCTGGAGCGGTGTCTTGGAGGAAGCCCGTCGCCTCGGACAATTGGGAATCCAGTTTGTGAATCGCCCCGTGCAAACTCTCGGCCAGGACGACACCGCCGCATTCAAGGAATTGATTGAGAGCGGCGTCAACGGAATCATCCTCACCGCCGGAAATCCGAAAGATCTCACGCCCCTTATCAATGACGCCGAAGAAAACGGCACACCCGTCGTTTGTGTTTCCACCGACGCTCCTGATAGCCGCCGCTCCACCGTCGTCTGTGTCGAGCCCTGGTTGAATGGCTGCCTGGCCGGCGAACTCATGGGCAAACTCCTTCCCCCCGGCTCCAAGGTAGCAGTCGTCGTGGGCATGCTCACTGCCGAAGATCACCGGAAGAAGACCGATGGTTTCTCCGACGCTTTCCCGCGCCACTGTCCCGGAGGAAAAATCGCTGCTGTCGTCGAGGGCCACGAAGACGAGGACGAGAGTTTCCAAAAAACGTTCGACTTGCTTCGCCGTATCCCAACCCTCTCCGGCCTCTACGTAAACACTGTCAACTGTCTACCTGTGTGTCGCGCGTTAGGAGCGCGTGGTTTGGCGGGAAAAATAAAACTGATCACGACAGACCTCTTCGCCGAGATGTCGTCCTATTTCCAAAAAGGAACGATCACCGCCTCAATCTATCAACAGCCGCACCGGCAAGGTCAAATCGCGGTGCGCATCTTGGCGGACCATCTCACCAACAAGACCACTTTCCCACCTGCTGTTCACCTCAGCCCTGGCGTCGTAATGTCTTCGAACCTGCACCTGTTCCGCGAAATAAGAATGACCGACATCAAGCTAACCGAGGCCATTCTGAAGGCTTCACGTTAACCCTTTAACCTGCCTCGGCTCGCCACAATTCCGTACTTTTCCACAATACCTTGAGCCCCTTCGACCTGCGCCCCTATACTTCATAAGTGTTTTATAATCAATATGCTAGAAGACGCACTCCGACGCTCAGAAACCGCGAAAAACCGCGCCCTTGGACTAATCTTTAGCCCAAAATGTACCCCATAGACTGCCAGGAAATCGATATTCAAAGGCTCTTTCAAGCAATACCGCCACTCTATTAAATCGAAAAAAATGCTTGACAAGGGTGCCACATTGGGAGGAATCTCCGTGTACGTTAACGGCGATACCAAATCGCTGTGGGGTGTAGGAGGCAAGAATGCATTTCCGTTTGTGTGGTCGAAGTGTGGTCGCTGTCTTCAAACAGTTGCGTTTGCATCATTTCCTCGTCCTCTGTTTTGCTTTGGTTACCCTCTCATTCAATGTAAAGGCACAGGAAGCTACCGTTGTCGGAACCATTACCGATCCCGGCGGCGCCACTGTTCCTAACGTTTCCGTTACCATCACCAACACCGATACGGGTTTCACCCGTACCACATCCACCGGTGATTCCGGGCAATTCGTCCTCCCCGACATCGGGGTTGGTCATTATAAGTTGCGCGTCGAAGCGAAAGGCTTCAAGGTCGAAGAACGCCAGAACATCGTTCTAAACGTCGGCGACCGCGCCCGTATCGACATCCAACTCACCATCGGCGCTGCTTCCGAGACCGTCACCGTCGAAGCCAACACCGTAAAAGTCGAAACCGATTCCGGTGAAGTCAGCGACGTCATCACCGGTCAGCAGGTCACCAAGCTCGCCACCAATGGCCGCAGCATCTATACTTTGATCAACCTGACACCAGGCGCCTCCAGCCTGCAGACCGATTTCCAGAACCCCACACCCGTCGGCGGCGACGCGACCACCAGCTTCAATGGCGCGCGTGCCGGCCACAACATCTATTTGCTCGATGGTGGTGAGGATCTCGATCGCGGCGGTTCCGGCACTTTCAGCGTCATGCCTTCCTTGGAAGCCATCGCCGAGTTTCGCGCCCTGACCTCCAACTACAGCGCGGACTACGGCCTGTCCTCCGCTGCCACCTTGACCTCGGCATTGAAGTCCGGAACCAAGTCTTTCCACTTCTCCCTGTGGGAATACGTTCGAAACAACGACTTGGACGCCCGCAATTTTTTCAACCCAGCTCCCCAGACGGTCGCCGAACTTCGCTTTAACACCTACGGTTTCAACGTCGGTGGCCCGGTCACCTTCGGCAAGTTGTACAATCCCAACCGAAACAAGACCTTTTTCTTCTACAACATGGAATGGCGCAGCCTGATCCAGGGCGGATTGCTCAATCAGACTGTTCCCCCAACCAGCGAATACGGGGGCAATTTCGGCGCTACCACCATCATGGTGCCGACCGCCGCTCAGGTCTCTCCCGCTATCTTGGCGCAGTACGCAGCGGATGGCCTGACGCCCGGAACGCCTTTCCCGAATAACACCATTCCCACTAACCTACTCTCGGCCAACGCCCAAGCCTTGTTGACTGCCGGTGGCAAGTACGGCGGCATCTTCCCTGCTCCCACCAGCGGCTCCCAGTTCATCGGCGGCAATAACTCGCCGACCAACGTCCGCGAAGAGATCGTTCGCATCGATCACCAGTTCACCGACAAATTCTCCATCTTTGGTCACTGGATCTCCGAACAAATCTCTCAGGGCTACGGAACAACGCAGTGGAGCGGTGACAACGTACCCAGTATCTCCGACACTTTCGGAAACCCATCCTACAGCGCGGTGATCCACGCAACGTACGTTATCAATCCCACGCTGATCAACGAAATCGCCTTCAACTACAATGGCAATCGCATCAACATCATCCCAGATGGCTTGGTCGGCGCACCGGCCGGCTTCGACTTTAACCGCGTGTTCGACGGCCCCAACGCTCTCAGCCGTATCCCGTCGATCGATCTCGCCGGCAGCACCGGCACTAACTTCACCGCCAACTGGACTCCTTGGACCAACAAAGCCGACAGCTATCAGATCAAGGACGACGTGTCCTGGACCCGGGGCAAACACCAATTCCACATCGGCGGCGATTGGCTGCTGTACAAGAAGATTCAAACTTACTTTGCTAACACCGAAGGCAATTTCACCTTCAACGGCAACTTCACCGGCAACGACTTCGCGGACTTCCTGCTCGGTTATGCCAGCAGCTACTCCGAAGACGCCGTGCAGAGCGCGGGACACTGGAACAACGTATCGTGGGCCGCTTACTTCCAGGACAACTGGCGCGTAAACAACAGACTCACCTTGAACCTCGGCTTGCGCTGGGACGGCGTTCCACACACCTACGAAGCCAATCACATGCAGTCGGATTTCTATCCCGCTCTCTATAATCCGGCCAACGCTCCCATATTCCTTCCGGACGGCACCATCAGCCCTCTCAGCCCGGGTTTGGGCACCAGCCCCAATCCCATCCTGGCCGGTCACCCGCTCTACTTGAACGGCATCGGTATCGACGGCCTGAATGGTGTTCCTAAGGGCTTGGCGCAGAACCACTGGGCGGCATTGGGCCCACGTATTGGTTTTGCCTGGGACCCGACAGGCAGCGGCAAGACCTCCATCCGTGGCGGGTTTGCCATCATGTATGAGCGCGTCCAGGGTAATGACGTCTACAACGGCGCCACCAACCCTCCCTTCGGCACTACGGCAAGCTTTAACAACGTTCTGCTCTCCAACCCGAACACCAGCCTGACCACCGGCACCACGTTGGTCGCGCCCATCCCGGTCGCCAGCATCACCGGTATCGACGCCGACAACTACGATCTACCGGTTAGCTACCAATACAGCATCGGCGTTCAGCGCTCCTTGGGCGCCAAATCCGTGCTGTCCGTCAGCTACGTCGGCAACCAGGAACGTCACCAGAACTTCTACACCGAGACCAATCTGCCGCCTCAGGATTTGTTGGCTGCCCTTCAGGCCAGCAACGGCGTCGGCTACAACCAGGATCTACCCTATCTCGGGTACCGCTCCATTAAACAATCCACCGACGAGGCTGATGCCCACTACAACTCACTCCAAGTCGACCTGCACGCCAACGTGCGCAACGACCTGACGTTGCAGTTCGGCTATACCCTCTCGCGCGCCATCGACCCAACCACCGGCACCGGCAGCGGCGCCGACTTGAACAACGTTTCGGATCCGTACGAAGGCTGGAAATACGACATGGGGCCGTCCATCTATGACCGCACCAACGTCGCATTTGTCAACTACGTGTACGACATCCCCTTTCTCCGGAACGCCGAGAACAAAGTGCTCCGCACTGCCCTCGGCGGTTGGGAACTCTCTGGTATCGTCACCATGGAAACCGGTGCGCCTCTCAACATCGGCATCTCCGGCACTAACGTTGCCAGCGTCGTTCAAAACTCCTCCAACCGCCCCGACGTCACTGGGTCCATTTCTTATCCCCATACCGCCGCGGAATGGTTTGACACTTCCGTCTTCTCCATGCCCGCGCCTGGCACTTGGGGCGACCTCGGTCACAACGTCGTTCGTGGCCCGGGACGCGACAACTGGAATATGTCTCTCTTCAAAGCCTTCGCCTTCGGCGAAAAGGGCCGCCGCTTGGAGTTCCGCGCCGACGGCTTCAACGTTTGGAACCATACTCAGTTCAAGGGCGACTACAATAACGGTGGTATTTCCACCAACTTCGGCTCCAGCAACTTTGGCGCCGTCACTGCCGCCTACGATCCGCGTACCTTCCAACTGGGTTTGAAGTTCGTATTCTAAATCCCAGCACCTAACCCTTAACCAAAGGCGGCGCGGCGGGCATTCCCGCCCGCCGCTTTTGTTTTTCAGCAACCGCATCCTCAGCTAAAATAGATCGGCGAGGTTGCCTTCTGCTCTTCGGGAGGTTGCAGTTTCGATTCCCCAGGGGGTCGTAGCCTTAGAAAAATTGTCATTCTGAGGGCATCCGACGAGGATGCCCGAAGGATCTCAACCGCCAGCGCCGCAAAAACCGCCGCCGAGGGCGCTCCTCCCCACGCGGAGTTTTCGCGCTCCCACGCAAAGCGTGCTCTCAATGAACCCACTACCGACAAAGTCCCCTACGCTCCAATGATCAAGCGAAACCTGCTCTTCCTAATTCTCTCTCTCCTCTCTTCCCTGTCCCTCTGCGCGCAGACTCCAACCCCCTCCGATGCCACGGCGTTCGAACAACAGGGCAACCTCGCCGAGGCGGAACGCGCTTGGCGCTTGATTACCCAGAACACCCCGGACGATGCCGCCGCCTTCGCGAGCCTCGGCTTGGTGCTTTCCAAAGAAACCAAATACGATGACGCCATCGTCGCTTATAAAAAGGCGCTGGCGCTGAATCCCCAGCTTCCTGGCATCCAGCTCAATTGGGGCATTGCCGAATTCAAGCAAGGACATTTTCACGAAGCCATCGCCCCGCTAGCGGGAGCCTTGGCCGCCGATCCAGGCAGTACCCAGGCTCGCACCCTACTGGGCCTCAGTTGCTACGGCGCCAAGCAGTTCGCCGAAGCCTCGAAATATTTGGCGGTCGTCGTTAAGACTCAACCTTCCAACACGGAACTCCGCAAGGTCCTGGCGCAAAGCTGTCTTCTCGCCAAAAACTATTCCTGCGCCGAAAGCGAGTTCCGCCAAATTGTCCAGCAAAACCCGGACTCCGCCTCCGCGCACATCCTCATGGGCGAAGCTCTCGATGGTATGAGTAGAACACCGGAAGCCATTGTCGAGTTCCAAGCCGCCGCCAAGGTCGCTCCCCGCGAACCCGACGTCAACTTCGGTCTCGGCTATCTGCAATGGAAGTCTCACCACTACGACGAGGCTAAGGCTTCGTTCCAGAATGAGTTAGCTATAGATCCAAATCACGCTCAAGCGCTGGCCTATCTGGGCGATATCGCGGTGAAGGAAAACAACTTCGACCAAGCCCTTGCCTACCTGGAAAAGGCCGTGCAGCAAAAAACTGACCTGCGCATCGCCTACCTCGACCTGGGTGTCGTCCTGATGGAGCAGAAGCACTACCCAGAGGCAATGGCAGCCCTTCAGACCGCCATCAAGCTCGATCCAACCCGGCCCGACGCCCATTTCCGACTGGGCCGCCTGTACCAAGCCATGGGCCACGCTCCGGAAGCCGAACGCGAATTCGCCAAGGTCCGCGAACTCCACGAAAAAGAAGACGACGTAGCCTCCAAAATGGGAAAGCCCCCCGAGTAGCACAGGCATTCCTGTTCACCCTCAGGCACGAAGGGCTAGCCTGAGCGCCTCGAAGGGCCTGTGCCCACCTTAGCCGCGCCCAGTCCAAGCCAACGACTTCGCGTCGAACCGCTTCCCGTAGTTCAACCTGAGATCGTTCCCACCACCCTAAAACCCAGCCGCGCTCATCCAAAATTTACCTTGACAGATAAATAATCATATGGTATTATAGTGTCATTCAAATCTGCAGCGCGGCTTAGATATGAAGTACCGAGCACCCTCACCTCCCGGAACCCAAAAAAACAGCACTCAACCCGAAGCCAAAATCTGTCGAATTTCGGCCAGTCCTCAGTCGCGTCTAAGTGCTTTATAATGAACACTTGCAAAAGTGTATCAAAACAAAGGACTTTAACTATCTGTAGAATGAACACTTATGAAAAACTAGAGGGGGGTGGGGTTATCTTTTAGTTACCCTAGCGATGTCTGGAAAACGGCCTCAAGCGTAGCTCGCCGTCGTTCCCAGATTCTTCTCTCGTCTCTCCCGTGCAATCCGTTCGGCATAGCCGCTGGCCCGGAAAGCCTCCATAGGGTCCGCCGGCAAGCCCTGGGAGGCCCGCCACTCCTTCACGATCGGTCTCACATCCACCCAGAAGGCATTTCGCAAGGCCTCTTCCGCGTCCACCAGCGCGCACTGCTGCTGCAAGGTCGCCAGCCGGCAGTGATCCACCAGAGCCGCCCGCGCGTACAGTTCCTGCGCCACGCAAACGGTCTGGATCATCGCCTCGATCTTCCCCTTCAAGTTGTGGCTCTGGTCCACCATGTACGCGATATCCGCCGTAGCCCCCTTCTCCCACTCAAACGTCCGAATCTCGTGAAAAATTCTAAACACCTGGTACGGATCGATCGAACCCAAAGTGAGATCGTCGTCCGCATACCTCCGGTCGTTAAAATGAAATCCCCCAATCATCTCGTGATGCAGCAGCCAGGCCACGATCTGCTCGATATTCTGCGCCTGGTAGTGATGGCCAGTATCGACAAGCACGAGCGTTTGCGGTCCAGCATGCTTTGCCAATAGATACGCCATGCCCCAGTCCGCAATGTCCGTGTGGTAGAACGCCGGCTCGAATGGTTTGTATTCCACCAGCAATCGCTGCCCCGGCCGCAGCGCGTCGTGAATCTCCTTCAACCCTTCCTCGAAAAATTCAATCCTCTTCCGCATATTCTGCGTCCCAGGGTAATTTGATCCATCCGCAAACCAGGGCGAAACGTCACGCGACTTGAGTGCCTCCGCAACGGCCACGCAGTCCAATATGTGATCAATCGCCATCCGCCGAATCGTCGGATCGGGATTCCCTAACGATCCGTACTTATATTCCTGATTTTGAAAGATGTTAGGGTTGATTGATCCCGCGCGAATCCCATGCTTTTTCGACAGCTTCTCCACCTCGCCGACATCCTTTAGCCCGCGCGGCAAATCCCATTGAACGTGCAGCGCCAAAGTCGGGCAAGCTCCTGTAAACGCATGCACTTGGGCCGCATCGCTGAACTTCTCCGCGATGTTCGTCGCCGCGCCAGCCTGAATGAATTTCCCAAACCGCGTTCCGGTATTCGCAAATCCCCAGGAAGGCAGCTCGATCTTCAATTTGTCCAGCGCCTTCCAGGCAACTTCGGCAAGGCCGTCCTTCATCATCGCGTCACCCTTCAACTATCTCGATTCGCCGAAAACGCCAGCGGCCGCACCGAAATTCTCTCCGCCCACTTGGCCACCGACGCAGCGGGCACGCCGCTTGCCTCATTCCAATCACCTGCCAGCGCCGCCATCTGTATCGCGAAATTGCCAATCGTCGTACTCTCGGTAGCTCCAGCGACAACTTCCAGTCCCGTCCGTTCCGCCGTCAAACGGTTGAGCAGCAAGTTCCGACTCCCGCCTCCAACGATGAACACCCGCCTGAGCTTTTTTCCCGTGATGCGCGCGACCGCGTTGAGAACCTCGGCATAACGCGCTGCCAAGCTGTGCAAGATCAGGTTGGCCACAACCGCTGGATCGAGTTCATCGGAGGACGCTGCACCCCCGCCGTGACGCTGCAACTGCGCATTGATCTTCCCGAGTATATTCCCGGGCACGAGCAAATCCGGATCATCGACGTCGATCAAAGTCGTAGGCGCGGAAAGCGAAGCGCACTCCCGAAGCAGATCATTCACCGTCCAGGAAGAGCCGCGGAATTCCCACTCGTCCAAACATTGGCGCAGCAGCCACATCCCGTTGACGTTCTTCAGGAAGCAGAAAGTGTCCCCAACGCCGCCAAGGTTGGTAAAGTTCATCGCCCGCGCATCTTCGCCCACGCACGGAGCGTTCAGCACCGCGCCTACCAGAGACCACGTTCCCGAGCTGATGAAGGCCCAATCGTCGCCGGAAGCGGGAATCGCCGCGATGGCCGACGCCGTATCGTGGCACGCCGGCACAATCAGCTGCGTCTGCCGAAACGCGGTCAGCTCGCTGAGATCCCCGCGAACACGACCCACAATCGTGCCGGTCGGAACGATTTCAGGCGCAGCCTCCTTGTCTAATCCCCCGGATCTAAATATTTCCTCGCACCATCGCTTGCTCCCCAGATCGACGAGTTGCGTGTGTGTCGCGTTGGTGTATTCCGCGACGGGCCGCCCGCCCAGGCGATAGGTGATGAATTCCGGCAGATTCAACCAGCGCTTCGCTGGCGCGATGCCGGCGATGTTATCGGCGTACAACTGGTACAGCGTGTTTATCCGCAGCAGCTGAATCCCGGTTAGCGAGTACAACCTGGCGGGAGAGAGAATCTGGTGGATTTCCGTTTCGGCGGAAATCGTCCGTTCGTCGCGATAGCAGAACGGATTCGCGATCTGGTTTCCGTCTTCATCCAACCGGACGTAATCGACCGCCCAGCCGTCAACGCCGATCGCGGCAATTCCCTCCGTCGCGATGCCCGCGCACAATCGAAGCCCGGTCTGAACCCCATCCAGAATCGCACCAATATCCCAACGAACTCCTGCCGGCGTGACGATGGGGCCATTTCGAAAACGATGCACGATATCGATGTGAGGATGGCCTTGAGGAAAGCGAAGAAGAGAGACACGGCAACTTTGGGCGCCTAAATCGACCGCAACAAGAGCTTTGTTCTGCGACAATTGCATCGTTTACGCTCTCGCCCGCAAAGAAAACAAACGGCTCGCTAGCTTCGTGCTCTGCGCCTCTTGATCGCGCCGCTGAACCGCTTCGCGCCCGGACGCGAAGCATCTACCGCAGAAACGCTTCGGTCAATCCTCCGTCCACCGGAATCAAATGCCCCGTGGTGCAGCGCGATTGCGGCCCGGCCAGAAAAAGGATCGCGGCCGCGCAGTCTTCCGGGTCGATCGGCTGGCGTGTGAGCGTGCGCTTGGCGTAGAAGTCGGCGAGCTGAGATCTAAGCTGGTCGCCTGACGCGGCTGCATCGTGGGCAATTCCATACTTGCTCAGCGATGCGATCACCCGGTCTCGGGGAAACATCGTGGAACCTTTTACGACCGTTGCCGGACTAATCCCGTTCACGCGAATTTTCGGAGCACAGGAAACGGCGAATTCGCGCACCAAGTGGCTAACGGCGGCTTTGCTCACGTCGTAGGCTTCGCTTCCACGCTTGGGCACAACGGCGTTCGCCGAACTGGTCAGCACGATGCTGGCATCCAAGTCTTGTTCGCGCAGGATTTTCGCGACTCCCTCCATAAGACGGTGGTTCGCCGTGACGTTAATGTCTAAGGTGAGCGCCCACTGTGCGTCGCTAACGCTGCCGTCGGCCGAAGAAGGAAAGATTGCCGCGGTGTTCACAACGATATCGAGCCCGCCGTAAGCCGCCAATGCCTCGCGCAAAGCCGCGCGGATCGAAGCACGGTCGCGGATATCGATCGCGGCCGCCGTTCCCGTCTCTTTGCCGCCAACTTTCAGGACTTCACCTCCGACGGATTTCGCGGCGTCGAAGTCCTTGTCGGCCACGACTACATGCGCTCCGCGTTGCGCCGCGAGTAGAGCGGTCTCGCGCCCAACGCCGTTTCCACCGCCGACGACGAGAATTACCCTTCGGCTCAGCTCCTTTTCCGGGGGTTGCCGGCGAATCTTGGCTTCCTCGAGAGCCCAATACTCGATGCGAAAAGCCTCGGAAGGCGGAAGAGCCACGTAGTTCGCGTGCACGCTGAAGGCTTCGGTTTTCGCCGCGGGCCCAGCTTGCGGCAGCACTGGCGGCGGCGCTCCGGAACCCAGCGACACCGCGCCTTCCATCACGTGAATGGCGTTGGTATAAAACTCTCCGGTGACGCGCGATTCGCTTTTGTTCTTGCCGAAGCTGAACATGCCGATGCCGGGAACCAACACGACGGTCGGATTCGCATCGCGCATCCTGGGAGAATCTGGCTGCGCAAACGATTCGTAATACTGACGATAATCGGCGCGGTATTTCTCCATTGACGAATCGATGCGCTCTCTTAGAGATGAAATATCTTTAGAAGGCTCCCAATCGACGAACAGCGGGCGAATTTTGGTGCGGATGAAGTGATCGGGACAGCTCGTTCCCAAATGCGCCAGCTTCTGGGCGTCGGCGGAGTTAACAAAACGCAGCACCTCGGGTGAATCGCTGAAGCTTCCGATCATCCGTTGCCGCGCGGATACACGCCCTCGCACGAGTGGAAAAATATCCAATGCGAGTTCGCGTCGATTTTCGAGCGCCGTTCGCGCGGCGCCTCCGAACAAACTCGCGCCGCGCCGCTCGACGTGATCGAGCACAAATTGGCCCAACTGATCGATAATCGTCAGGGTGTTGAGGTAGCACTCGCGCTGCGTGCTTCCCCAAGTGAAAAGGCCGTGGCCGCCAAGCACGATGCCGTCGCAACCTGGATTCGCGTCCACGGCTTTTTGCAGCATCATTCCCAGCTCGAAACCGGGCCGTTGCCACGGCAACCAGACCAGACGATGCTCGAACTGGCGATTGAATTCTTCCATCTTCTCGCGACCGTTCGCTGACGCAGCCAGAGCAATGGCCCAATCCGGATGCAAATGGTCGATGTGTTCGAACGGAAGAAAGCCATGCAATGGGGTATCGATGGAGGCTGCGACAGTGTTATTGCCAAACGCGCACAGCGGGTACATCGCAACCATTTCGTCTTCAAATTCGACACCGCGATAGCGCTTGGCGAGGCCTTGCAGCTTGGAGAGATAAAGCACGGCAAAGCCGCTGCGCTGGATGCTGCCGATATCTCCACCGCTCCCTTTGATCCACAAGGTGGTCTGGCGGGAACCGTCGAGAGGATCGAGATCGGTGAGCTTGGAACTGGTGTTGCCGCCACCGAAATTGGTGATGCGCAGATCCGAGCCGAGGATGTTCGAACGGTAGCGCAGAAGTTCCGCGGGATCGAGATTGCCGGCGGTGCGGTCGTCCCAGCGGTCTTCCAGATAACGCAATTTTTCCTGAGTCTTCATCGAAAAAACCCGCATTCCTCGAGGATTGCATTTGCGGCAATTGCCGCGCGTTTCTTGAAAACGACCTCCGACGGAGAGTATATCTCACGAACGGGGCTTCACCGGATAGTGAGTTGAAACGCTTAACTTTTGTTGACCGCGGTGCGTGGCTGAACTAGAGTGCTCGTCGGCCAGAGAGCGCCCTCAGCGGCTAAAGCCGGCACCAAAGCGAAAGCTTAGCGGCACGGCTAAAGCCGTGCCCTGACGAATACCAGGGTCCGACCGCACTGAACCAGAGAGCACAGCCAAGAGTGGCGGTGCTACGAGAGACTTTTGGAACCGAATCCGCTTCTTGGTGTTTTCTTTCATTGGCTGGGCGGATTGGCTTCCGGTAGTTTCTATGTTCCTTACCGCCGCGTACGAGGTTGGGCCTGGGAAACGTACTGGCTCGTCGGCGGTTTCTTCAGTTGGATCATCGTGCCGTGGATTTTGGGTGCGGTGATGACCCGCGATCTGCTTCCCGTTCTTAACGAAGCTCCTCACTATGCGCTTTTCTGGACCTACACGTTTGGCGTTCTGTGGGGACTCGGGGGGCTGACCTTTGGCTTGACGATGCGCTATCTCGGCATGTCGCTGGGCATGGCCGTGGCGCTGGGATACACCGCGGCATTCGGAACGCTGATGCCGCCGATTTTTCGCGGACAGTTTGCTTCCGAGGTGTTGGGCACGCATTCGGGGCGAATCATTCTTGTGGGTGTGGGAATTTGTCTGTTCGGCATCGTGTTCGCCGGGGCCGCCGGAATGTCGAAAGAAAAGGAGATGTCGGAAGAACAGAAGCGCGCTTCGATCAAGGAATTCGACTTGAAGAAGGGGCTTCTGGTGGCCACTTTCTCGGGCGTCATGAGTGCGTGCTTTGCGTATGGCCTTGCTGCGGGTGATCCCATCAAGGCAATAACGATCCGCCACGGAACGCCGCCGCTATGGCAAGGACTTCCGGTGCTGGTGGTGGTGTTGCTTGGTGGATTCACGACCAACTTCATCTGGTGCGTGATTTTGAACGTTCGCAATCACACTGGAAGACAATATTTCGATTCGCGGGCGGCTCAGGCGGAGCAGGACACGCTTGCACTTGAATCGGTTACCGACGCGCCCGCGGAGGAAATGGCCAAGGCGGGGCTTCGATCGGATTCGGCGGCGACCCGGGCGCCGATGCTGTCGAATTATTTGTTCTCGGCGCTTGCTGGGACGACGTGGTACATGCAGTTTTTCTTTTACAGCATGGGCGAGACGCAGATGGGGCGTTACAAATTTTCGAGTTGGACGCTGCACATGGCCAGCATCATGATTTTCAGCACTTTGTGGGGCATTGCGCTGCGGGAGTGGAACGGAACTGGGCGGCGGACGAAATTGCTTGTGGCTCTGAGTTTGCTTGTGCTCATCGCGTCTACCATGGTGGTGGGCTATGGGAATTATTTGGGAGTGGCCGGGGCGGTGACGAAGACGGCTTTTGCGGCTGCGCATCGTGTTTTGCATTGATGCGGAGTTGAGAATGGAGCTTCGTTGCTGAACGCGGGCACAGCGATGCTGTGCCCCTACAAAGTTCCGCGGGCGGTGACGTACAAGGTTCCCCGGTAAATCGCGGCAGAGATTTTTGGCTCGCTTTTCGGTGATTGAGATGGAAGGCGTAGGCGCCGGATCCGGCTTGGTAGACTGGGCCGGCCGGTTCGTCTGCGACAAATTTCACGCCAGGGGTGCTGTCCAGGCTCTTTCCGCTTTCGGTAATCTGCGCGCGATTGGTTCCCGCAGGAAAGTGCAAAATCGCCGTGGTGTTTGGCGGGATGGTCACGCTCCACGTCACCGTGCCTCCGGCCACTTTCCAGTGCGAAGCGATCGGGCCGTAGGCCGACTCGTAGGTCGCATCCACTTCTCCCAGGTCCGCGCTGAATTGCGGATGCAGCACGATGCCGTGGAATCCGGGATCATCGGCGACGTCATCGATTCCGGCGGCGTAACGATAGAGCCACTCCGCGACCGCGCCATACGCATAGTGATTGAATGAATTCATCGAGGGATCGTCCATCTTCTGGTCACCGTTCCATCTCTCCCACATGGTGGTGGCGCCATGGTCGATCATGTAGAACCAAGATGGGTAGGTCGTCTGCAGGAGCAAATGGTAGGCGACATCGCTGTGGCCGGACTTGCTTAGCTCGATCAGAAGATAAGGCGTGCCGAGAAAACCGGTGGTGAGATGAAACTCGTGGGCTTTGATGTCGTCCACGAGTTTTTGTGCGGCGCCGGTTCGCTGGCTCTCGTCGAGCAAATTCATGTGCAAGGCCAGGACGTAACTGGTCTGGCTGCCGGTGCCGACGATGCCGTCGGGCTTGACGTAAGCTTGGTTGAACGCGCTGCGTACCTGCTCGAAGAGCCGGGCATACTTGTCGGCGTCGGAGTTCTTTCCCAAGGCTGTCGCCATGCGCTTCATCAATGTCGCGTCGTAGGCCCAGAAGGCCGTGGCGATCAGATCTTTCGAGGTTTGACTGCCGATGGCGAGCCAGTCGCCATAGTCGTTGCCGCGCTCGTTGAGCCATAGATGGTTCGGATTCGCGCCGGCAAGGTGCTGCATCCACTTTTCCATCGACTCCCAATTTTCCTGCAGGATGGTCTTGTCACCGTATTGCACGTAGGCAGTCCAGGGAATGATCACGCCGGCATCACCCCAGCCCGCGACGCTTTCGCCGGTTGGACCCACGCGCGGAGAGACATCCGCGAATGCGCCGGCGGCGCTTTGGGCGTCGCGAATATCGGTGGTGAACTTATGGGAGAAAGCCGCGAGGTTGGCGTTGAAGGTGGCCGTGCGCCAGAAAACCTCGGCGTCGCCCATCCAGCCCAGGCGCTCGTCGCGCTGGGGGCAGTCCGTCGGGACACTCAAGAAATTTCCACGCTGGCCCCAGAGGATGTTGCTCCAAAGCTGATTGAGCGTGTTGTTTGCCGTGTGGAACTTCATGGTGAAGGGAGCGCTGGTATAGAAAGCGATGCCTTCGACGGCGTCGCGCGCGGGGGTTCCCGGAAATCCGGTCAGCTGAATGTAGCGAAATCCGTGAAAGGTGAAGTGCGGCTCGAATACTTCGTCGCCGTCTCCGCGCAGGATGTAGGTGTCGGTGGCTTCCGCGGTGCGCAGATTTTCGGTGTAAACGTCGCCATCGGGTTTGAGGACTTCGCCGAAACGCAGCCGCACTTTTGTTCCGGCTTTTCCGGAAACGTGCAGGCGCGCCCAGCCGACCATGTTTTGGCCCAGGTCGAAGACGTAAACCCCCGGCGATGGATTTGTCACGCTCTTCGGCGAGAGAGTTTCATGGGGCCGGATGGGTTGATAGTCCTGAGCGACGAGCGGAGCTTGCGGAGAGTTCGCTACAACAACCTTCCCCCAACCGGTTTGTGGCGAAACCGGGGCGGTCCAATTCTGCTTGTCGAGGCGAGCATCGTAAGCTTCTCCGTTGTAAATGTCGGAGCTGAGGATCGCGGACGGGGCGGCGTTCCACGAATCATCCGTGGCGACGGTTTCGCGCGTGCCGTCGGCGTATTCGATTTCGAGCTGGCCGAGAATGCGGACGGGCGGCGGGCCGAAATTGTAGCGAACCTGGAGCCAGCCGAGGCCGTCGGCGTACCATCCGCCGCCGAGAATCGCGCGCAAGGAGTTCGAACCGGGGCGGAGCGCGGAGGTTACGTCGTAGACTTGATAGGGAATGCGTTTGCGGTAGTCGGTCCAGCCCGGGGCCAGAATATCCGCGCTAACGCGCTTGCCATTTAGATAAAGCTGGTACGTGCCGAGAGCCGTGGAGTAAATGCGCGCGGCGCGAACTGCTTTCGTCACCTGGAAATCGCGCGCGAGCCAGGAGACGGGTTCCGCGGGCCATGGCGTGCCTAGAACGCTGGCTCCGATCTGTGCGGCGACGCCGGCGTTGGGCCATGCGCTGTCGTCGAAATCTTTGGCGGTCCAGTTCGAATCAGTTTGTGCTTCGATGGTTTTCCAGTCGGCGCCGGACGTGATTCGCTGGATTGTGCCGTCGGGCATTTCGACGCGGAGCATGGCGATGAAACCTGCGGTGACGGGCGATTTGGATCCCCCCGTTTTGTAGACCGTCACTTCGGCGGAGATGGAGTTTTTCCCGGCGCTCAAATCGCTGATTGTAATTTCGTGAAATGTTCCCCACGGGTCGCGCGGGCGCCCAAACTTGCCCATGGGGGACGCCTCAAGGAGAGGTTTCGCGTTGATCCACGCCGCGATGTTGTCTTTGCCGGTAATCAAGAGGACGGCGTTTTTCGGTTTCTGCGCAAGCGTAAAATCCAGGCGAAACTCGCGTTTTCCGGGGGTCGCCTTGGAGAGCGCATCCTCCGTTGTGGTCCAAATCCACTTCGGGCTGGAGTCGTAGTCGCCGCGCTCGATGGGCAGATCGCGCGTGATCCACTGCGCTTTCCAGTCTTGCGGCGACAACAATCCCATTTCCCACCAGCTTGGCTTGCCGTAATCAGAGGGCTTGCCATTGGTATCCCACACGCGAACTTGCCAGTAATAACGTTGTCGCGAGACGAGAGTTGGTCCCGCGTAAGGGACGTTCACGGACGCGTTCGAATCAACTTTTCCGGTGTCCCATACGTCAGGCTGAGCCTGATTCAATTTTTCGGGCGAAGTGGCGACGCGAATCTCGTAGGCTCGCTGCAGCGCGCCTCTGCGTGCATCGTTCAGTCGCCATGAGAGCCGTGGCTGCGTCGCGCCGATGCCTAGCGGCTCCACCATCGCCTCGCAGGTCAATCCATTGGGGGCGCCGCTCGTGGATTGCTCCGCGGCTGGAGGAGGGGACGCGAGCGATTGCCATAACTGCAAAAACAGGATCGCGACGACTGCGAACGAGAGCAAACGCGAAGCGAGGGCATACTTGGCCATCGACGGTTCTCCTGGAGCGCTAGAGGTGCGCGTATTGTAGACGAAGGAAGACTCGCAGGTGGAGAAGCAATTTATTTCGCATTGGCAGGAACTGCTCCCTCTGGATCACAGGAGCGCGCGTTTCGAGGAATGCAGGCGAGTGTGAATTTAGGGGGCGAGCAAATGATCCACCGCAAGGTGATTGGTAGGGGCGGTGGGGATCGAAAGGACAGGCAAACCAATAAGGCTTGCGCTCTCTATGCGTTGCAGCCACCGCCACTCGCCAATTGGAACAAACGGAACAAGCGTCAAGCCCAGCCGTCTCAGGTGCGCCGTGCAGCTGATGCAAGTCACAACAGCGACTGAGCGTCTAGCCTGGACCCAACGTTCAACCACGCGCAGACTAAACAGGCTTGCAGGGGTCGCGCGATTTCGCAGCGGCGGTCTTCTGCTACGAAATTCCGGTTAGTCCGTAGTCCTCCCAGAATTTGCGACAGGGCGCGGTGATCACTCCCCACAAGCTGACTTCCCATTACTAATCGTGGTAAGCGAGCGTAAGATCACTTCCGAGTGATCGACAATCAGTTCGGAAACTCGGTCATCATTTCCCAGAACGCCGTTTATGGTCAGTCTCACGGATGGCCGACCACTCAGGAGTCGACGCGATATTTGTAAACATAGGCGCGCTTGTGTGGTGATCTCTCCTTCCGCCGTTTTCTTACGATTGGCAAAAGTTACATTTGGTATGAGCCTAGGCAGGTTGCTGGAAGGCTCTTGCGGGAACAGTGGCCAGCAACGGGCCTAGGCCTTCGGCGGCGGTCGGATGGGTGAAAATCGCGTCGCGCAGCACGGTGTACGACAGGCCGCCCAGCATCGCCGTCTGAACTGCTGCCATCATCTCGCTTGCTTCCATGCCGAATACAATGAATCCCAATATGTGGTCGCTTTGAACGTCGAGAAGCATTTTCACGAAGCCGCGGGTTTCGCCTATAGCGACGGCTCGGAGAACGGCGGTCATCGGCATTTTCGCCAAGCGATAGGCGATTCCGCGTTTCTTAGCTTCCGATTCGCTCAAACCGACTCGGGCAAGCTCAGGGTCCGTGAACATGCAGAACGGCACAAGCCTGTCGCGCGTGGTGCGGCTACCGCCGTTCAAGTTGTCTCGGACCACGCGGAAATCATCGAACGCAACGTGAGTAAACTGAGGACTGCCCGCGCAATCCCCCATCGCCCACACCCCCGGCGCGGTGGTTTCCAATCGCTCGTTGACTTTGATGTTGCCACGCGAATCCAGCTCGATTCCGGCCGTTTCAAGCCCGATCTCCTGCGTGTTCGGCGTCCGTCCAACCGCGACCAGCAAGTCGCTACCTTCTATCGTCTGTTCTCTATTGTCGGTTTCGGCGTGGACCTGTACGCTTTGACCTGAAAGTCCCTCGACCTTTCTCACTTGTGTCCCGAGCAATACTTCGATCCCCTCGCTCGTGAAATTTTCACGAATCGCTTGCGAGACGTCGGGATCTTCCGCTGTCGCGAGTTGCGAGCCACGCTCGATGATGGTCACCCGAGTGCCGAATCGACGGAGGGCTTGGGCGAGTTCAAGGCCCACGTATCCGCCGCCCAGCACGATCACGTGCGCCGGCAAACGCTGAAGATCGAGTGCTTCGATGTGAGTCATCGGTTTTGCGTCCGCCAGGCCGGGAATGTCCGGCATCATCGCGCGCGATCCCAAGTCCAGAAATAGCCGATCACCGGTGACCGTCCGACGGCCTCCGCCGTTTAGGTGCACTTCCACAGCCTTAGGAGCGATAAAGTGAGCCTCGCCGCGGATCAATTCGGCTCCGGTCGCTTCGAAGCGATCGAGATGAAACTGGACTTCGCTCTCGACCATCTTTCGCTTACGGTTGAAAACCCCTTTCATGTCCGTGGATACTGGACCCGTTTGGATGCCGTACTCGGCGCCGTGCCGCGTGAACCAATTCGCCCTTGCGCTGCGGATCACGTTCTTGCTGGGCAAGCACGCAATGTTAGGGCACGATCCGCCAATATATTTCCGCTCCACAACAGCCGTGCGGTGACCAGCTTGGGCCAAGTTCCATGTCAGATGCTTGCCCGCCTCGCCACTGCCGATAACAAGGATTTCGTAATGCTCTATCTCAGACATTATTCTTCGTCTCCTTAGGCGGGCAAGACTGGCGTCTCGCCTCTGGCGCCAATACCGTGGCAGGCGGACGAACTGGACGGCTGCCTGAAACCTGCGTTGAGACAATCGCGCTGGCGTAGTTTGGGAGATTGGTTATGAGCGCGGCGTGGATGAATTCCTCGGAGTAATCCGCAGTCGCGTCCTTCACCACGATGACGTCGTAAACCGCTGACGGTGTCGCAAGTGCGCTGAAGCCTCGTCGCACGCTAGCGAAACAGCCACGGTTGGCGAATATTTGCATGGAGTTTCGCCGGGCAGGGCTCATTGCTGGACGAGCTGTTGTCCACCGTCGATATCGTAAGTGCCGCCTGTAAGGGCTGTGTTGGTCATAATGTGCACGGCGAGCGCGGCTATGTCGGCCGGGCCAACGACGCGCCCGATCGGCAGCGTAGTGCGGAGTTGCTCGCGGCGGGCATCAAGCTGATTGCCGAGCAGAGATGCCGACAATGGTGTGTCGACAAACCCAGCGGCGATGAGGTTGACGCGAACCGGGGCGATCTCAACTGCCAGGTTTCTCACTAACGCTGGCATTGCGGCCGTCAGAGCGCCGACCAGCGCCATTCCTGGCGCGGTGTGGCGGCCGCCTGTTCCGCCCATGAAGAGAAGCGTTCCTCCCGCACGAACCTTTTTCATTGCCATGCGAGCGACCTGCATCGGCAGGAAAAGATGGGCCTCCACGTCTCGGCGCGCCTTGTCAAAGTCGAACTCGGCCAACTTCGCATAGTAAGGACCGGGACCGGTGAGAAGAACGTGATCAATCCGAGCTGGCAGCTCGTTGAAGAAGCGCTCCAGTTGAGCGAAGTCGGTAGCATCAAAGGCCGCGGTGTGCTGTGCGCCAAGCTCGCTCGCTGCGCGCTGAAGGGCCTCAGGATTGCGGGCGGCGAGGACGAGCTTCGCGCCCCCATCACGAGCCAGTCGAGCGGTTTCGAGGCCGATGCCGGCGCTACCGCCGATCACAACGACGGTTTGGCCGAGAAGTTGCGGTTCGCGTTGCAGGAGAGAGGACCCGGTGGCAGTGCTCATAATTCCTCCGATCGGCTTTCAAAGTGCGTCTGCTTGTCCAACCCTAGACTCGGCCGGGATCGACTCGACCACTCGTCCCCCGAAGCGATCGTTCGAAGTCGCTACTTTGGCAGCTTAGCCCCGCTTGCCTCCGCCAGCATGTGGACCTTGGGCTGAGCCGGGAGTCGCCGCGGTGACGTTCTTGCCGAAGATGATCGAGCAACCCGAACCCGGCGGCGTGAACTGAATCACCCGAAAATCGTTGTTGTTGTCGTGGTCGGCGTCGAGCCGCCACCCAATCCTTGAGTAGAACTCCTTTGCGCGGTCGACATCCGAAACAGGGATGACCACGACTTCGAGCTCATATCGAGATCTGCAAAAACGCTCGTGCTTTTCGCTCCTTCGTCTTTGCTTACGTCTTTCGTACTCATCGCTGACTCCTGTCTCGTGGGGATAGCGACCGTCCTCCTCCGTCTCTAGACCTGGCGATTATTTTTTTGGGTCGGCCGGGACGACGAACTCCGTCGGTGGGTGGCGAAGAGCCTAACACAAAACGAACGTCGGAAAGCATTAATTTGGCTCGCGGAATGCGATGGATTCTCAGACGTCGGATGACGGGCCCACTGGGAAATTGAGCCCTCGCTGAATCACATGGGCTCTAAGTCCCGATGTGGAAAGTCTCACCAGATAGGTAACGAGAAACGCGCTTGTGGTGATTGACGATGCCGACTCCAGAATAGTCGGCAAGCCGGAAGTCACCCAGAGACGAGGTGGTACGAAACCAATATCGACTCTTGGCGCGACTTTGCGGCTCGTCGAAAAACACATCCGCCGGCACCTCGTATGTTCAGTAAGTATTCAGCAAGAATCCCTGTGGTTCCTCGCTTAGTTCCGCTTTAAACCGCTCCTGATCGCCAGAACCACGCGGTAAGTCCCGATCAGATTTCGAACAACACAAGCGCGTTTGTCAGGACCTTGGACGAGGACCTTCGTAATCAGGACCTAACCAATAGTTCCGACTTTCACTTCGACGTACTTCTTTGAGCTTTCAGTCGTTGCCCTGTGCTCTACGGGAAGGCGGCGCGCACCTCGGTATCAGCCCTTCAGAAATGCGCTGGATCGGCCTGATTCTTGGGGTCCCACCCCTTCATGTCATTGAGTTCGTCGGGCGTGATCTGAGGCAAGTGCCGGATGAACAAAACCAGGCGCCAGGTTTGCGGCACAGTGTGCGTTCCGTGGAAGGCGGGCATGCCGCTCAAACGAACGCCATTTTCAATGGTGTAGTAGAGCTCACCATCGCTCTTGTTCTGGGTCTCGGCGGCGCGCAAGTCGGGCGGTTTCGGATAGAGGCCCTTGCCGAATACTGTCTGGCCCGCTCCGTCATTCCCATGGCACTCCGAGCAATGATAGGAGAAATGTTCCATGCCTCCCCGAATGTTCTCCGTGGAAGCCACGATGGGATTGCGAAGTTGACGATACGAAGATGGCACGGCTATTTTGCGTGCCGTGGTGGCCGCGAACACCTCAAGCGCTGATGGTGTCCCAAGTGCGCTGAAGCCCCGTCGCACGAGAATGATTCCGTAAACCGCGGCTGCAGCCACCAGCGCAAACAGAATCAGTGAAACTGCTTTCCAAGGTTTCATGTTTACCTCTCCTTTCCCGAGCCGGCACGACTTACCAGGACTTGGAATTCTGCTCAATATAAGCGACTCGCTGCGACTCAAAAATCCTAATGGGGAGCCGGCGGATGTCGAACATCGGTACCGAGTTCAGAAATCCATGGCAACGATCAGCCGGGCTGCGTATCCGTGTGATCGACGTTCGCCCGCCCGAACGCAGGGAGGTACCGGCCGAAGTTCAATTAGCGGTTCAATCCGCATGAGCTTTTGCCAACTTCGCCTCGCTACCAAGCGGCCTAAATACGTCCTGAAAAATGGGAGCTCCAAACGGGGCACCCGTGAATCCGCCATCCACTATCAGCTCGACCGCGTTGACGTAGGAGGAATCGTCCGACGCAAGGAAGAGCACGGCTTTGGCAATTTCTTCCGGCTCGCCCCAGCGGCCCTGCGGAACCGCAGAAGAAAAGAACTTCGCCAACTTAGCGGAATCCTCTGCGGAAGCAGCGGCGCGGGGCCCACGCTTCCAAATGGGAGTTTTGATCGCGCCTGGTGCGACGACGTTCACGCGAATGTTGCGCGGTGCGAGGTCGGCGGCGATGCAACGCGCCATCGAGACGAGACCACCTTTGGTGGCTGCATATGCGGCGACGCCAGGCTGGCCGAGATAGTTCTGTACCGACCCACTAAAGATGATGCTGCCGTTGTCGTTCAGCACAGGCGCCGCTGAATTCACCGTAAAGAAAGCGGCATTAAGGTTGGTGCCGATCACGTTCTCAAAAATGGCCTCGTCGGTCGAGCCGGTAGGAGTCTGGCCGGAGATGCCGGCATTGGCGAAGACAATGTCGAGCTTCCCGAAATCTTTGGCCAGGGCTGCGAACAGCCGCTTGCGATCTTCCGCAATGGTGACGTCAGCGCGATAGCCACGCGCGCTCGAGCCAAGTTCGGCGATCGCTTCATCGAGCGTCTTCTGGTCGCGACCGGTAATGGCGACCTGCGCGCCCTCCGCAATGAAAAGTCGGGCCGTGGCAAGACCGATGCCACTGTTGCCGCCGGTGATAAGAGCCTTTTTCCCTCTGAGTTTCATAACGCCTCCTTTTTTAAGAACACTACCGAAGTGATCGGAAGCCCACGCGAGCTTCTAGGAGAGAGCGGCGCGCACGTCGTGCGCGCCGCCACTCCGATTTAACTAGCGCAGGGATCGAAAGCCCGCGCGCACCTCTTCCGAGAAGAGTTTTGGCTGTTCCCAGGCCGCAAAGTGCCCGCCTTTGTCGAGCTTGTTGTAATGGATCAGTTTAGGATACGCCCGCTCCGCCCAGCTTCGCGGCGCGGGATAGAGTTCGTCTGGAAAGACGCTCACGGCGGTCGGGACAACGACGCCTCTGACGCCGAAGAACGAATAACCCTTGTTTTCCCAATAAAGACGAGCCCCCGAGAGCGCCGTATTCGTCAACCAAGTGAGCGTGATGTTATCGAGGACGTCGTCTCGTGTGAGGCCTTCGCTGCCTCCGGCGAAGACCCGTGCGATCATCTCGTAGCTGCGCGCGTCGTGGTCGAGAAAATAAGCGGCCAAGCCGACAGGGGAATCAGCGATTCCGTAAAGCGTCTGAGGGCGCAGCCCCATCTGGTACCCGTAGGCGATTCCCTTTTGATAGACGAACTGTACACTCTCGTAAGCGACCTTTTCGTCGGCGGAGAGACCCGATGGCGCCGGCGCTCCTGAAAAAGCAGCCTTGTCGATGTCCGCCGGGAAGACGCCGGGCATGTTGGTGTGAATGCCGAGCAACTCCGGAGGCGCTTGCACACCCATCAACTCGGTGATGACTGCACCCCAATCGCCGCCTTGCGCTACGAATTTGTTGTAGCCGAGGCGCTTCATCAGCACGGTCCAGGCACGCGCAATGTGGGCGGGGTCCCACCCGGTCGTGGCCGGCTTGCCGGAAAAACCGTAGCCCGGCATGGACGGAATCACGACATCGAAGGCGTCGGATGCGCTTCCGCCATGCGCGGTGGGGTTGGTAAGCGGATCGATGATCTTCAACTGTTCAGTGATCGACCCGGGCCAGCCGTGCGTGACGACGAGCGGCAACGCATTTTCGTGTTTTGAACGGACGTGAATGAAGTGAATGTCCAGCCCATCGATCTCGGTGATGAACTGCGGTAGGGCGTTTAGTTTCGCTTCGCACTTGCGCCAATCGTAATCCGTCCCCCAATAGCGCGCAAGCGCCTGGGTGGTCGCGAGCTGTACTCCTTGGGTCGCATCTGTGACGGTCTCTCGTTCAGGCCACTTTGTCGCGTTGATGCGCCTACGCAATTCGGTGAGTTCCGCTTCTGGAAAATTCACTTTCTGAAACGGACGAATAGCATCTGCCTGCTCGCTGCTTCGTTGTGTACCAGTGGTTTGGGTCATGGCGTCCTCCTTTTGAACAGTTTGGATTTTTCCGTCTGTGGACCTGGCGATTATTGCTTTACGTCCCTGGGAGGACGAATTCCGTCGGTAGGCCGCTGAGCCTATCACAAAATAAGCGTCCTGAGCATTAAGTCCCGGCAAGTCTGCTTGTAGGGAGTGATTTTTGCTAGGAAGACAACATTCTCCAGAAAGCCAGAAGGCAATGGTTCCCTAGACCGTTGTAAGTACATTCGCACAAGGTCTGACAAGGTGGAGGTTTTCCAAACCCCCGCCGAGCAGAACACTTGTCACACCTTAATCCTTCATCTGAATGTGATCGGCCAGTACACTCGAAGGAATTGTTCCAAGAGGCTGCAAATAATCCACTGCTCACGAGGCAGGTGCTCTCCTCCACTGTTACCATCCGCTTGGGAGGCGGCCGCGCTGCCCCGCGACGACAGATCAAGCTCACGCTGACGGCCGCTGTCGAGTCTCCGATCCCACAGAGTATTAATGAAGGCGGTGGGGATTCTGGTGCCCGTTGGCACCTGTGAGACTTCTTCGTAAATGGTGCAAATCATTGAAATCGCCGATTTTCTTCTACTTCAGAGCGGAACGTCAGTCAGCAACGGTGTTCCAATTGGCGAGACGGCAACGACCTAACGGATTGAAAACAAAAACGTTTGGTAGGGGCGGTGGGGATCGAACCCACGACCTTCGGCTTAAAAGGCCGCTGCTCTACCACTGAGCTACGCCCCTAAACTTTTTATTAGACAGCAAGCGGAACGACTGCGTGATATGTCTCTGGCTGGCGTCCCTTGTGGTGTTAATCGCTCTCAGCAAGGATAACACGCGAAGCGCTAATTTGCGGGGCGCTTCGGTTGGGCTCAGGGGCTTGGTTGGGACTTGGGTCGGGGTAGGGCGCGGGTCGCGCCTGTGGAGATTCCGCCGTCGACGAGTAGGGTTTGGCCGGTGATGTAGCGGCTGGATTCGGCGGCAAGAAAGACCACCGCGGAGTCGAGGTCGTGGGCTTGGCCGGGGCGCTTTACGGGGATGCGGTCGGTGATGTAGTCGACCCACTCTTTGTTTTCGTACATCACTTTGTTTTGGTCGGTGCGGAACCAGCCGGGGGCAAGGCAATTTACGGTGATGCCATGCTTGCCCCAGTCGTCGGCGAGGCTCATGGTGAGTTGGCGGATGCCGCCGCGGCTGGCGCCATAGGGGCCGAGGCCGGCGTATCCCTGAACGCTGGTGACCGAGCCGACGTTGATGATGCGGCCGTAGTTGCGCTGGACCATGCCGCGAGCTACCGCCTGGGCTACGAAGAAGCTGCCTCGGAGATTGGTGTCCAGAATCAGGTTCCAGTCGTCCCAGGTGACTTCGAGGGCGGGTTTGCGGACGTTGCAGCCGGCGTTGTTGACGAGGATGTGGATTTGGCCGAAGGCGGATTCGGCGTCGGCGGCCATTTTCTGGATGCTGGCGAGGTTGCGAACGTCGAGCTCGAGGGAGATGGCGCGACGGCCGAGGGATTTCATTTCCGCTTCGAATGGGGCCAAGTGATCGCGATGGCGGCTGGTCAGGATCAAGTCGGCACCGGCTTTCGCGAGAGCGCGGGCGAAATGCTGGCCTAGGCCGCGGCTTGTGCCGGTTACGATGGCGACTTGGCCGGAAAGGTCGAAGAGCTCGTTGCTCATGCGCCGGTCCCGGGAGTCAGGACTACTTTTAGCAGGTTAGGCTCACCAGCGTGCAAGCGTTCGAACCATGCCGGTCCATCGTCGAGCGGTGCTACGGCGGTGATCAGGGGTTTTACTTTAATCGCGCCGGAGGCTAGCAGCTCGATCGCTTTGGGATATTCGCCGGAGGAGGCGCAGGAGCCTTGGAGGCGGATTTGGCGGCTGACAACTTTTTGGAGCGGAAGGGTGACTTGGGGAGAGATGTTGCCGACGAGCGTTACGGTGCCGCCTTTGCGGACGCAGTCGATCGCGGCGGCGACGGTTTCCGTTCTTCCCACGGCTTCGAGGGCGACGTCTACGCCCGCTCCGTTCGTTATTTTCATTAGTTGAGCGACCAGGTCGGTTTTGGAGTTAAGGATTTCTGTTGCACCGAGTTCCTTCGCCATTTTCAGGCGGGAGTCATCGAGGTCGGCTACGAAGACTTGGGAGCAGCCGGTGGCGCGCAGCGACTGAAGAATCAGAAGACCGATCATTCCTGCGCCAATCACCAGCGCGGTATCGTCCGGGCGCATCTGTGTCACGGCCACGGCGTGGAGGGCGACGGAAACGGCTTCGAGCATGGCCGCTTCGGTGAAGGAAAGCTGGTCGGGGAGACGATACACGATGCGCGCGGGGACGACGACGAATTCGGCGAAGGCTCCTGCGCGGCGATAATCGCCGCAGGAGACGCCCAGCACTTGGCGATTGTCGCAAAGATTGATATTGCCACGCAGGCAGTGCGGACATGCGCCGCAGTAGATGGTGGAGTCGAAGGTGACGCGGTCGCCTTCGGCGAGACCGTTGACGTTTTTTCCGACCGCAGCGATTCGCCCGGCGGCTTCGTGACCCATCACGATTGGAGGTATGCGGCGACCTGAGGAGCCATCGTAGCCGTGGACGTCGCTGCCGCAGATGCCACAAGCGGCGACTTGAATCAAAACTTCATCGGGCAGCGGAGCGGGTTTCGGAAGATCGGCAATTTCGAGGTGCTTGTATTTGGAGAGGAGAAGAGTTTTCATGCTTGCGGGTCGCACCTTCCAAGAAAGAATCGAGCAAATTGGTCGGTACTCCACTGTAACGCACATGCGTCGCTTTCTGAAACAAGCGGAATTTCTGCGGCTGGCTCGGTCCGGATGGCGGCGCCTAGTTCAGTTGGGCCGAATCGCTAACGAGATCACTACGTCGCCGTGAAGGTAGGCGATAGAATGGTCTCCGCCTTACTATTCGAATGAGGAGAACCCATCATGCAAATCGCCGGCAACACTATTTTGATTACAGGCGGGGGTTCCGGCATCGGCCGAGCTCTTGCCGAGGCTTTTCATAAGGAAGGCAACCAGGTCGTCATTGCTGGACGCCGCAAAAAGCTGCTGGACGAGACGATCGCGGCGAATCCAGGGATGAAGGCTGCAGTGCTGGATATTGAGAACGCTGACGCGATCCGGAGCTTCGCAAAAAAACTTAAGGAAGACTACCCGGCCCTCAACGTCGTCATCCACAACGCCGGCATTCTGAAACCGGAGTCCTTGCGGGATGGCGCGATTGACGACGCGGAGACGACGGTGGCGACGAATCTGCTAGGACCGATCCGTCTGACAGCGGGTCTGCTGCCGCTTCTTCTAAAACAGCCAAAGGCTACGATCATCACCGTTTCGTCTGGGCTGGCATTCGTGCCGATGGCGATGACCCCAACCTATTGCGCTACAAAGGCAGCGATCCATTCCTATACGCAATCGCTGCGCTACCAACTCCGGAACAGTTCCGTGCAGGTCCTCGAACTCATACCGCCGTACGTGCAGACGGAGTTGGGGGGAGCGAGACAGGCTAACGATCCTGACGCCATGCCGCTGAAAGACTTCATTGCCGAGACCATGAATATCCTCAAGACTTCGCCCGATACGACGGAGATTTGTGTCGACCGAGTAAAGCCGCTGCGCTTTGCCGAAGCAAACGGCGGCTATGATGCCTTTTGCAAGACGTTCAACGATGGGGTGACTGCGGCCGCGGCAGCGCATTAGCCCAGAGGCGGTCATCCGAGCCATCAACTTGATGGTGGGCATTTGCGAGGAACACCGATGACCAAGAATCTTGCGCCACGGCGGGCTCGGATTTAGCAGCCTAAGCCTCGGGCGGGTCGCGATAAAAGAAGAGCGCCAGCACGGACCCGATTGCGACGGCGATGAGAAGGAAAAATGTGAGCGACAACAAGACGCCTGACGGCGTTCCGGATACGCCGCGAATGCCAGAGATTCGACCGCACAGAAGGCCCACGATGAAGCCGAGAAATGCGAGACCGACGTAGCCGGGGATGTGAAGGCGGCTTCGCGCTGCGGCGAAAGGCAACAGAATGATGATGGCAAAACATGCGAGGGCTAGCGGGACAATGAGGGGCAGATTCGTTCCGCCTAGTGTCGGACGTGCAGCGGGCACGGCGTTTGTCAAAAAATGCGCGAGGAGCATAGTTTGGAGCGGCGATCCGATCAAGGCGAGTTCTACGCCGGGAGGGGTTGCGTCCGAGATGCAACAGCTTCTATTCGACCAGGACGGCGTCTTTAATCGGGGAACCGCCCGTCAACGAGGAATAGTCGCTCCTTCCCAGATTCACAGTCCCACTGAATGCCAATGTGTCGGCAACCGTGATGGTGTAAGCCGCCGCATTAATGTTCGAGAGGTTGAGCGTGGCCGCCGGAAAAAAGAGGGCGCCCTGCAGTGTGGAGGTTGACTTTCCGTTGATTGTGGCGGCCGATGCGTTTCTGGTGTCCTGGTAAAACAAGATTCCCGTGTATGTTCCGTTGGTTGGAGCGCTGAGCGTGAGTTGCTCGGCGCTCCCTGGAGCAGTATTGATCAAGACTTGCCCGGCACCTCGCGCAACATAGATGGTCACGCCCCCGCCGGCTACGGTGACGGTCCCAGCACCATTCCAATTAATGCCGTTTGCTCCTTGGGTTCCGGTGATGACGTAGGTGCCTGAATTCAAAGTCACGTTCGCTCGGTTCGTGATGGTTATCCCCGAGCAATACGTACCGGGATTGAGCGTAAAGTTCCTGGTGGGAGCGAATCCGGTCGCTCCATTTAGCGCCCCACCAGGGAAAGCTGTTTGGCAGCCGCCCGCGGCGGGTGCCGTTAGACGGTAGAGCGGATCGCCAGCTTGCACGATTCCTGTGACGGCGGCTGGATTGGTGGGAGCGCCGGAAACCGTGCCATGAACGGCGACGGAAGCGGCATTGATGGTCCCGGTATTTTGCAGGCTGGCGTCGGCTACGATTCCGCAACCTGGGGCAGGGTTGTTAGCCGTCAATGTTCCGCTGTTCGATATAACGGTGCCAAACGTATTTAGGGCGTAGACGCAATTCTTAGCGCTGTTGACGATGGCCACCGCGGTTGTCGAGACGGTAGCGTTATTGACGCCGAAGATGCGCATGAAGAAGGTGGGGTGTATGGCACTGACCTGCACTTGAACGCCGGTAACGGCTCCGAATGGAAAGGCCGGATTTACGGTTACGGTGACGTTGTTGACGCCGTTGGTGTAGCCGTTCAGCAAGGCATCTTCCCTCGCGGCGGCGGTGGCGTTTCCGGCAGCAGACTCCGCAGCGCCAGCCAGCGCGGCGCTGTCTGCCGCAGACTGCTGCAAACGCTGCTGGTAACGCAGGTATCCCACATCGACGGCGAGTCCGGCACATCCCAGAAGTACGACGAGCCCAAAGGTGGCAGCTACCAGAGCTTGCCCCGACTCTCTCTGACGACTTTTCACGACGGCTTCTCCGTTGCGCCCGTTTGACGAATCCAACTGGAACAGGAAATGGGCTCTGTCGCTCGGTTTTCCACAGATTACAGCCCCCAAAACCGGGCTCACCAGCGGGTGGTGGCCGGTGAAATGTAAGCAAAAGACAGGCCACACATGACGTGCTTCGACGCATCCTTTTACGCCGAAGGCCGAAACTTGCAAGTTGGAACAGCGATTGCACTTACAGGCGAGGCAGGGTTCGATCCCGGCGGAACACTGCGGATTCGTTGTACAGATGCGGCGGTGAGCGAAGTTCGTTGCAAAATATAGGCAAATAATGTCTTACCGCTGGCTGACGGGAAGACGAAAACCCCGGCAGTCGCTGTTGGAAGCGCAGCCGCGTCCTCGAATGTGAACGCTTCCAGGTCCCGTTTGTATCCGTTCGTGGACCGGAGCGGAGCTTTGGGAACAAGCCTGCGCCGCGTTCCTGGTGGAAAGGGTATTGCTCCCAAGCTGCGAATAGCTTGAAGATCCTCGATATGAACGTCCGGGAACCGAAGAATATTGGGACGGCGGGCAATCGCCGGTGGAGTCGCCATGCACTTGTGCATGAGGGGCGTGAGCGCGGCCAGAGCTTGGTGGAACTGGCGTTCGTGGTTCCGTTGCTGCTACTGTTGTTGATCGGAATCATCGAGATCGGGCGCTTCGCGTTTTACAGCATTGTGGTGTCGAATGCCGCTCGGGCGGGTGCTCAATATGGAGCGCAGAGCCTGGCCACCGCGGCGGATACTGCGGGCATTGCCACAGCAGCGAAGAATGATGGGCAAGGCGGCACGGGCCTTACGGTCACGTCGAGTCAACTTTGCGGGTGCTCCGGAGCCACACTGAGCGGCACATGTCCGGCAATCCTGTGCGCTCTCCCGAACCATGCGCTGGTCTACGTTCGGGTGCAGGTGGTCGGGGCGTTCCCTTCCCTTTTTCACTATCCCGGCTTGCCGGCGGCCATCAATGTGACAAGCGTCGAGGAGATGCGCGTAGCTCAATGACTTGCGAAGTCCAACGCGAAGGGTCCAACCAGGGAGCGCGAACGCGTCGCGCCTTCAAATCCAGGGCCCGAGGCAGCAGCCTGGTCGAGCAAAGCTTCATAATTGTTTTTCTGCTCACCATGATGTTGGGCATTATTGATTGTGGGCGCGCGCTTTATACGTATCACTTCGTCTCGAACGTGGCGCGAGAAGCGACACGGTGGGCCAGCGTGAGAAGCCTGACCTGCGACGGCAGCGCATTGTCGGATTGCCCAGCGAGCAACGCCAATGTCCAGACGAACTTCACGACGAATCTGTCAACTATGGGGCTCGACCCGAGCAAGGTTACATTCGTCACGACCTGGGTTCTGCCGCCGGGAGTGGGTGCGGCGTCCTGCCCTGGGTCCAACCAAAACAAGGTTGGTTGCATGGTGCATGTCGACGTGACATACAATTACACCTTTCTGTTTGCGCCGTTTCTCGCCGCCCCGCCTATCACGATGTCGAGCAGCTCCGAAATGCTCATAACGCAATAACAGCTACGCTCCGCCGTCGCGGATGGTGAAAATGGAAATAACGACACTAATGGTTCCGCACCAGGTGCAGCGCACCGGGGTGCGGCGCGGACTCCTGGAAGACCTGGCGCTGAAGCTTCTGTATTTGCACGGTGAGATGTCTTTGCTGGAGCTAAGTGAGCGGACCTGCCTGAGCCTGGGAGTAATCGAGGAGATTTTCCAATTTTTCCGTAAGGAACAGCTTTGCGAAGTTAAACGCATGGCCGCGGGCAGCCACGTGATCGTGGCCAGCGCGCAGGGCAAACAGCGCGGCGCGGAGCTGCTGGCCATGAACCAGTACACTGGGCCGGCCCCGGTATCGCTGGCAGATTACACCATGCGCGTGGGCATGCAGAGCGTACAGAAGATCGCGCTGAAGCCTGCGGATATCAGCCGAGCGTTCTATCAGCTGGTGCTCGACCAGGACATGTTGACGCGACTGGGAACTGCGTTGGTTTCCGGGACTTCGATGTTCCTACACGGCCCGTCGGGCACGGGTAAGACCAGTATTGCGGCTACCATTCCGGCGGTCTATAACGACAGTGTCTGGATCCCGCACGCGATTGTGGTCGACAATCAGATTGTGTCGGTCTTCGATCCTGGCGTGCATTTTCCCAGCTCCGTCGAGATTGCGGCCGAGTCCGACAAGCGATGGGTTTTGTGCCGCCGGCCCTGCGTGCTTGCGGGTGGCGAGCTGTCCGCGGAAATGCTGGACCTGCAGTTCAACTCCATCAGCCGGTTCTACACCGCGCCGCTGCAGATGAAGGCGAACAACGGCATTTTGATTCTGGATGATTTCGGGCGGCAACGGATGCGTCCAGACGAGCTGCTCAATCGTTGGATGACCCCACTCGATCGGCGCGTGGATTTCTTTACGCTGCCCGGGGGACGAAAATTCGAGGTTCCCTTCGATCTCTTCATTGTGTTTGCAACGAACCTGGACCCTAACCAACTGGCCGACGAGGCGTTTTTGCGCAGAATCCCCAACAAGATTGCGGTGGAATATGCGACTCCCGAGCAATTTATGGAGATCTTCCGGCGGGAGTGTCAGGTACGCTTGGTGGCTTGCGACGACGGAGTGGGGGAGTATCTGATCCAGTGCATCAAGGACCTGAAGCAATCGCTGTGTCAGTGCCATCCGCGCGACCTGATCAATCATATTTTTTGGGCGGCGCGTTATGCGGGGCTCGAACCGCACCTTACGCGCAAGAGCGTCGAGTTGGCGTGCAAAGCTCACTTTTTACCGGTGCGGAGCGCCCGGGCATGAGTCTGGTAGTCTGTACCCGAATGATGACTCTGCTAACGATGCCCGGCGGGCGCGATAACAAAATACAGGGTTTAAGCGCAACGGCACGCCGCGTGCACCTTGGCGTGGGTTTCGAGAGTACAGCCTTGCGCATCCAACCCAGCCGACGGCTTAGACAAGAAGAGGTGTCGGTTCTGGAACGATGGGAAGGGTCCGGTTGGTTAGCGTCCGGGCGGACAAACGGATCTATAGATGGGCCGGTAAACGGACGGATAAACGCTTGAGTTTTCAGATTGAGAATTCGTCGCTTACTACCTTTCGGGCGCGGCCTCCGATTCCTGCGGGCATTCCGAAACGCACCGTGCTGCGAGCGGCACCAGAAGCGCGCATGCCACGATTCCCGGTTTCGGGGGAGCGCGTGCGCTCCGGCTGGTGGAGTTCTCTGACCGCGATCTTCGAGCGGGTGAATTTTCCGGTTTTGCGCGAGCCGATCAAGCTATTCCGCAGCACTCCGGTAGCGCCGTTCCGGTTCGCGGGGCGCGCGATTTCCGGCTCGGTGGTTTTGCATATTTGCTTGATCTTGCTGCTGCCGCTGCTGCTTTCTTACACCGCCACGCAGCAAATCATGGCGGATGCGGCCTACGAAGATCCGCAGAAGATTATTTATTATCAGATTCCGAAGCACGATCCGTTCGAGAAGCTTCCTAAAATTACGCCTGCTGGCGAAGGTGGGCAGCCGGGAGCAGGGCAGTTGCAGGCCCTGCTGCAGAAAATCGGCAGCGAGACAACCGCGCGGAAAATCGTGATCGTCTCGAAGCCCGTTCGTCCAGACAACAAGCGGCAAACGATCTATCAGCCGGCCACGCCGCCCGACTTGCACATCGACATGGATCTGAAGCTGCCGAACATCGTCGGCGGACCGTCGACGCCGGTGCCTAAACCTCAGGTTCATATGAATCCGAACGACTCGAGGCCGATCCAGGTGCACCGAGCGGCGGCCAAAGCGGTTGCCCCAACGCTCGCGGCAATCAACGCCGCTGTGGCGACGAGCCTTCCCCCGGCAACCGTGGCTAAGCCTCACTTAGCGGTGCCTTTGAATGAGTCGCGGCCGATGCAGGCACAGGTGGTGATTGGGCAGGTGAGCGCGCCATCGCTTTCTGCTTCTAACGAAGCCACTGCTTCAAATCTTGGAGATACATACCGAACGGGTCAACCGACGGCACCGGCCGCGCCAGCAAACGACGCGGACGCTTCTGGTAGCGCTAAGACCTCGAAGAACGACGTGGCGCAGACTGCTGGAGATGGTAGCGGTGTTGTGGTCATCAGCGTAGATCCATCGGAAGAAGCGGCGCTTGCGAAGTTGCCCGCCGGCAACCGATGGGGGGATTTTACGATCGCGCCCGGGGGTGGCCAGCCTGGAGCAGTCAATGGTAGCCAGGACGGTGTGGCTGGCGCAGGCAGCCATGCGACTGGCGGCGGAGGGGATCTTGTCCCAGGAGTGGGCCCAGGGTTCGCGGGTGGCGGAGGCGGGAATTCAGGCTCCTCAGGAAGCGTGAGCATCACCGGGGATACTGGTGCAAAGGGCGAGGCTATGCTGGACGCGACCATTTTCCGAGAAATGGTTTACCCCGTGCCTTCGACCGTGGTGCTGCGCAAGAACGCGCTGGTTGTTTCGGCTGGACCTATGGGCGGAGGCGGGCTCAACGTCTATGGTGCGCTCCGCTGCGGCAAAATCTATACCGTTTTTCTGCCCATGCCGGGTCGACCCTGGACTCTGCAGTTCTGCCAATCGGGTGCGGCAAAGCCCGCGGATCAGAGTCACTCGGCCGTTGTGCATATGGAACAAGGGATCATTCAACCGGATGTCACGACGAGATTTGATTTCAAACGCTTGCCGGTGCCGTTCGAGAAAAAGAACAAGCCCATCGTGTTGAAGGGTGTGATCAAAGACGATGGAACCGTGGCGGACCTGAAGGTTTTTCAGGGCATCGTTCCGGAGATGGACGAGGCCGCACGCGTGGCGTTTAGCCGCTGGAAATTCAAGCCGGCGATACGTGACGGCAAGAACGTGGCCGTGGATATTCTGGTCGGAATACCGACTGGCGCTGACGCTGATAAGTCCCAGTAGTTCTAGGACTTACAAAGGAAGTCTCGTCCTTGGGGGAGAAGAACTTTTCACATCTTTACCACTGAATTTTCCACCCTACCGAGATCAGGCAAAGATTCCACAATGCAGCGGACTGATTCGATGCATGTTAGCTGAGTTATCCTCAGCACTGCCTGTGGGAACTATTGGCCCTCCGTATGCACTCGTGCTTGCTCGATAATCCAGTGCTAGTTCTGCGCGTCCCGGCTCACACTGGCTTTGCTCGTCGTCAGAGCGATTTGGAAGTCCTCGTCACACGAAAAATCAGAGGCTTTGGGATCCTGCTCGGCTCCCCAAGCAACGCTTGCTCAGAAACGAGTATGGCTGCGTGGGCCTCTGATTAGGTGTCAGGAGATCGGACAGTTGGACAAGCAAGTGATCCGGGTTAGCTTCCTTACACAAGATTCGGGATTGGGAGAAGCGATCGCTCGCGCGTTGGGAGAGGACTTTGCGACGCGCACGATCAATCAGTGGCAGTTTGACCAGTTGACCGATGTTCGCGAGGCATCGGACGTGATCCTTCTGGATCTGCGGTCCGCGAATACGCAGGGCGACGACGAAACGGTTTTGCGGCTGATGGATGAAATCAGCAAGGTCCCCTCGCACCCTCCCCTTGTGGTTCTTTGCGAGGAAGAGAATCGGGCGCTGATTTTCCGAGCGATTGAACATGGCGCCGACGACAGCGTCACGAATCCCCCGAACATGATGGAGTTGCGGCTCATCCTGCGGCGCGCGTTCCGGTTTCATGCCGCCGAGCGTGAGGTGCAACGGCTGCGGGCGAACGAGCGACCCACCGGCAGACTGCATGAGTTGCTTGGCACTTCGGCACCCATGCAGGAACTATTCGGTTTGGCGCGCAAAATCGCGCCGTGCGACGTGAACGTTTTGGTTACTGGTGAGACGGGTACCGGCAAGGAGCTCCTCGCGCGCGCGATCCATCATCTCAGCGGCCGCAACACCGGCCCGCTGGTGGCCTTCTCTTGCGCGAACTTGCCAGAGAATCTTGTCGAAGACGAGTTGTTTGGACATGAAAAAGGGGCCTTTACGGGCGCGTTGATGGCACGCCGCGGCAGAGTGGAAGCTGCGGACCGAGGAACCCTCTTTCTTGACGAGATCGGCGACCTGGGTCTGGGTCTGCAACCGAAACTATTGCGCGTGATTCAGGAAAGGAACTTCGAGCGCCTGGGAAGCAACAAGACCATCAGCGTCGATATTCGCCTGATTTGCGCGACGAATCGCAACCTTGCGGAAATGGTGCAGCAGGGAAAATTCCGCGAAGACTTGTTTTACCGCCTGAACGTGGTGCAGATACATTTGCCTCCGCTGCGCGAGCGCCGCGACGACATCCCCTTGCTGGCACAACAGTTTTTGTTGAAATCGGCGCAGCAGTTCAAGAAGAAGGCGCGGCGATTTTCTCCCCAGGCTCTGCATGCCCTCGAAGATCATGCCTGGCCGGGTAATGTGCGCGAACTCGAAAACGTGGTGCAGCGCGCCATTGTGCTTTCCGAAGATCAGACTGTCGAGGTCAGCAGTTTGCCTGCGTCCCTGCGAAGTGCGCGCTTGGGCGTCGAGCTCGGCGCCGGGCCGGACGCTGCTCAACTGAGCCATTCCTACGAAGACGAAGTGCGCCGCTTCAAGAGAGCGTTGGTCTTGCGGGCGTTGCGCGAGTGCGGCTGGCGAAAAGCGGAATGCGCGCGGACTCTGGGAGTGGCGCGGGGTTATCTGCATCGCTTGATCAACCAACTGGGGATTCAAGAAGGGGAAGGCGATCCGAGCGTGGAACGCCGTGACGACTATCCCCTCGGCCCGGTAATGTAAGGTTACCAAACCCCAGATTGTTATGGACTTGGCCTAGCCTCCCGCATTAGTTTCTTGCGAGATGGAAGCCGACCCTGAAAATTCCTTTCCTGAGCCCGAGAATTCTTTTCGCCTAAGCGTTTGCCTGCCTTTTCTGCTAAATGCACAAAATGCCGATGGAGGCTGGGGATTTCATCCGAAATCGGAAAGCCGTGCGGAGCCTACCTGTTGGGCTTTGCTGGCCTTAAGGGAGACCTCGACTGCCTCGACAGAAGCCGTGGCGCGAGGTGTCCGGTATCTACGAGCGGCTCAGCTTGGTGATGGTTCCTGGCCTTCTACACCCGATGAGAGAACAGGCTGCTGGGTGACGGCGCTCTGCTGCTGGGCGCTGCGAGGCGCGCAAGACTCAACTGATGCGCTGATGGCAGGCCTCGGATGGGCGTGCAACGATTGGCCGCAGGACAGTACACCCTGGCGGCGATTTCTCACGAAATTTTCGACCAGGAGTCAAGTGCAACCCATCAACAACGCCTATCGAGGATGGGGCTGGACGCCTGGAACCAGTAGCTGGGTGGAGCCGACCTCCTTTGCACTGATCGCTCTGGAAGGGCCTGGCGATGTGGTTCCTGCCGAAGCGAAGCGGCGCCGCGAGCTCGGCGAAGCCATGCTGTATGACCGGATGTGCCCCGGCGGCGGTTGGAATTGCGGCAACCCCCGTGTCTACGGCGTGCCAGGAGTGCCCCTGGTAATTCCGACCGTTTGGGCTCTTATCGCTCTGCGGCATTATGCGACGAGGCGAGAGAACGTAATGAGCCTAGATTGGCTCGACAGCCAGATCGTGAATATTCAGAGCGCTGGGTCGCTCGCCCTGGCGAAAATCTGTATGGAAATGTGCGGAGGAAGGTGGCCGGCAGACGCGCCCGTTCTGGCAGATCTCTATGAGAGAAACGGATTTCTTGAGAGCATTCAGGTGGCGGCCTGGACCTATCTGGCATTAAGCGCACGGCCCCGCTGGCTTGCCATGAATCCAAAGAAGACGGCCTAATCATGCGCCGGCACACGTTAATCCCCTCTTTTCAACGGCCTCCATCGCAGGTCGCAATTCGGCGGGTGGCAGATTACGAGCAAGATTTGTCGGCGCTGATCCACGAAAGCCTGGCGGCTTTCAACCTTCCGGTCAAAGGCAAGACCATCCTGCTGAAACCAAACCTCGTCGGTTTGGACCCGCTCGGAGTAATGAATACGCACCCGGCCGTAATTGCTGCCACCCGCGAATCCTTCTTGCGCTCGGGCGCGGCGCAAGTCTTGATCGGCGACGGCCCTGCTCTGGACCGTGACACTGAGGCGATCATTGAGTCAGTGCGCTTGCGCGAGTATATCGGCGCCTTGGCTGCCGTATTCGTCGACCTAAACGTGGACGACGTAGCCCGTGTGAGGCTCAAGACCCACGCTTCCCGGCTGAAAGAACTCTACCTACCCAAAACCGCTCTAGGCGTGGACTTCCTCGTCTCCATGCCCAAGCTTAAGACCCACCATTGGGCTGGCGTTACGCTATCGCTCAAAAACATGTTTGGGATTGTACCCGGGAGCTGCTACGGATGGCCCAAGAACGTCCTCCACTGGGCTGGCATCGATCGAGCCATCCTGGACATAAACGCCGCCTGCAGGCCCGATTTCGCTATTGTAGACGGGATCGTGGGAATGGAGGGCGACGGACCTACGCAAGGGACGCCGAAGGCTAGCGGAGTACTGGTTTTGGGCAACGATCCGGTCGCGGTGGACGCGACGAGCTGCCGAGTCATGGGGCTCGTGCCCGAAAGAGTCAAATATCTCTCGCGGGCTGGAACCCTGCTCGGACACCTTCAAGTCGATAAAATTCAACAACTTGGAGAGCCAATCGCAAGCGTAAAGACGTCTTTCTGTGTACTGCCCGCCTTTCAGTCCATTGTGGCGTAGGCACGACGGTTTGGAATGAAACCTGCCCTTAATGTCCGTGCACAGCCGGTATGGCGGTGGGGTGTATCCGAACGTGGACGCCATGTTCAAAAGGGTGGGCATAAGTCCGTCTTGGGGTTATTTTTCGAAATTGAGCATGAGCGAAACTGATATCACGAGCGCCGCCGCACTGCACGGGGTACCGGTCCTGGTCACCTCCGAACCTGCGGCAGTCGGTTCGGCGTCAGCGCCCCGATTTGCGGGCGCGACAACGGCAAGCGCCGAAGGGTCGCTGCTGCGCACGGTGTTTTCCTTCCCGGTCATGCTCGCGACGTTTCTGGTTGGCCGGGTCTTCTACGAGGCCCGCGCGTTTTATGTGGACCCCGATCTTTGGTGGCACATCAAGGTCGGGCAGGACATCCTGACGACCCACCATTGGCCGACAAGCGATCCGTTCTCCTACACGGTCGCGGGCAATCCCTGGATGGCGTATGAGTGGCTGGGCGACGTACTGTTCGGCGCCGTGGCCCGCTGGGGAGGCCTGCTGGGACTCGAGATTCTCCTCTTCGCCTTGGCTAGCGCGGTGATGCTAGCGCTGTACGCCTATGCGACACTGCGTTCCGGCAACTCGAAAGCGGGGTTTGTTAGTTCAGGGCTGTTGTGCTCGCTAGCTTTCGCTTCCTTTAACTTACGTCCGCAAATGCTGGGTTACCTGTTCCTGGTCCTGACCCTGATCGCTCTTGAGCGATTTCGCCAAGGCAAACAGCGCTCTGCGTGGTTTCTACCGGTTCTGTTTCTGATCTGGATTAACGCCCATGGCTCCTGGGTAATCGGCCTTGGCGTCCTGTTCGTCTTTCTGGCAAGCGGACTTGTTGAGTTCCGTTGGGGTGGCATTCAAGGGAGACGGTGGAGTTCCGCCGAGCGAATGCGTCTCGAAGCCATTTCATTGCTGTGCTTGACAGCCATTCCCCTCACGCCTTACGGCACCCGGCTAGCAGCTTACCCTTTCACCGTAGCATCAAACCTGCCACTGAATGTGGGAAACATTCTGGAATGGCAGCCGATGCCATTCAACACTTTGGGTGGGAAATTGTTTCTAGCGGCGGTTCTGGCTTTCTTCCTGGCGCAGATGGTAACTCCATTGACCCTGCGGCTTAGTGAGGTTGTGCTGTTGTTCGGCGGGATCGTGATGGCCTGCCTTCATGTACGATTCCTACTACTGTTCGTACCTTTCGCCGCGCCCATTTTCGCGGTTGTTCTTGCCCGCTGGTTGCCACCATACGACAGAAAGAAAGATCATCCCGTCTTGAACGCGGTCTTAATGGCCGTGGCGGTAGTGGCGATCGTGAGATATTTTCCGACCAACGCGGGGCTCGAGAAGATTGTCGCACGGGTCTTCCCGGTACGAGCCGTCGAGTATCTGCGGCAGCATCCCGTGCCGGGTCCGATGTTCAACAATTACGGTTACGGCGGCTATTTGGTCGGGAAACTGCCAGAACAGAAAGTCTTCATTGATGGCCGAGGGGATCTCTATGAAGACGCTGGTGTTTTCGGCGAATATCTGGAATTGGCTCAGCTGAAACCGGCGGCGTTTGAGGTCTTGCGAGCCCATAACATTCAATCCTGCCTGTTGGACAGCAAAGAACCTCTGGCTACCGTGCTTGCGGTCCATCCGGACTGGGACAAGCGTTACAGCGACGGCGTGAGCGTGCTATATGTTCGGCGCTATCCTCTTTACTCGCGGGACACGCCCACGGAACGAGCGCCCCGGAGCCCCAAGGAGTGACCATGGACGGGCAATCATTCGAACGGGCGCGAGGGCCGATACAACTCGCTCCCTCCACTGCTGGCGAACGCAGTACGCTCGTCTCGGTCGTAGTGCCGTGCATGAATGAGGAGGAGGTCCTGCGCCAAACCCACCAACACCTTGTTGCCGTTTTGCAAGAATCCGCGATGAATTTCGAGATCGTTTACGTTGACGACGGCAGCGCGGACTCCACGCCGGAGGTGCTGCGGGAATTGCAAACGAGCGATACGAGAACCCGGGTCATCCAGCTATCCCGGAATTTCGGTCACCAAGTGGCGATCACCGCCGGCCTCGAGCACGCCTCCGGAGACGCCGTCGTTATCATCGACGCCGATTTGCAAGATCCCCCCGAAGTCATCTTGGAATTCCTCGCGAAGTGGCTCGATGGCTACGATGTCGTTTATGGAGTTCGCGCGGAGCGTGACGGCGAGTCGGCGTTCAAGCGGTTGTCAGCTAAGGTTTTCTACCGCTTCTTCAGCCACATGTCCGACACGCAGATGCCGCTGGATACGGGCGATTTCCGGCTGGTCGATCGGCGGGTGGTTGATGCCCTCATCTCGATGCCTGAACGCGACCGCTTCGTGCGCGGCATGGTCAGCTGGCTCGGCTTTTCCCAGATCGCGGTTCCCTACCACCGTGCATCGCGCGCCGCCGGCATGACGAAGTTTTCGCTGTTCAAAATGGTCCGCTTCGCGCTCGACGGCATCTTTTCTTTCTCCATACTTCCCTTGCGACTCGCAACCTGGATTGGATTTGCCGCTTCGGGCGTGGCTGTGGCCGGAATTATCGCCGTTTTACTCGAACGATTCTTCCAAGTGCCCGGGTTAGTAAAAGGGTGGCCGAGCGCGGTGATCGGGGAACTTTTCATTGGCGGGGCCCAGCTCGTTTGCCTGGGAATCATCGGCGAATACGTTGGACGAATCTATGGAGAATCGAAGCGCCGGCCGCTATACATTGTGCGAGAACGAATCGGGTTTGAGACGCGCAGTCCGATAGCCGCGTCGAGCCGGCGGGCCACAGCCGCAGCCGGAAAACGTTGACGCACAGGGGAAGCACCCACCAAGCGAAAGGCATGACCCCGGAAACCATTTCTCACCAGCGCGAGGCCGCTTTTCATGACTCCTGGGCCAGCAGCACGAGCCTTAGCGAAGTGCTTGTCCGGGAGTGTTTCGAAGCTCCTACGGCGCTGGAAAACCAATTCATCCTGAGCCAGATGGGCCCATTGGCTGGTAAGAAATTGCTCGACCTCGGCGCAGGGCTCGGCGAATCCTCCGTCTACTTTGCGCTTCATGGCGCATGCGTTACCGCCGTGGACATCTCGCCCCAGATGGTAGCAACTGCCCTCAGCCTGGGGAAAAAGTTCGGGGTGCAACTGGAAGGCATCGTATCGTGCGCTGAGAATCTGAACCTGCCGGCGGAAACCTACGACATCATCTACGCCGCCAATACGATTCATCACATTCACAATCGCGCGTCCTTGTTCGAACAGATGAGTCGCGCCCTGAAGCCAGGCGGCATCTTCTTTTCCTACGACCCCCTGGCATACAACCCGCTGATTAACATCTACCGCCGCATGGCCACCGAAGTCCGGACACCGGACGAAGCGCCACTCACTGCGGCGGATATCGCGCTGGCGCGTAAGTATTTCACCGGAGTGCGGCACCGCGAATTCTGGATTTCTGCGCTGGCTTTGTTCCTTAAGTACTATCTCGTCGACCGTATACATCCCAACCAGGACCGCTACTGGAAGCGAATTCTACGGGAAACGCCGAAGCGACTCCGCTGGTGGACCCCGCTGCGAGCCCTTGATAACGTCCTGACTCGAACGCCGCTGGTACGGTGGCTGGCCTGGAACGTGGTGGTCTGGGGCCGAAAGCCACCGCGCTAGGCGAAATCAGTTTGGCGCGCACAGTACCTCCGCAAGAAGAGCGACCGGAGATTCGAGTGACTCTTATTGTCCCCGGGGCAACCCACCAGCCAGCCCGATTCCTCGTCGCGGAGAACGGCCCTCAGCGTCACCAAATCAGACGAACAAACGCCGCTAGGTGTCAACAAAGGGGAACGGTTCTAGGTCCCGCGACCCGTATGCCTGAGCGGAGCGGACCGCAAGCTACTTGTTATCAGTTATTTACGATGGGTTTCGATAGCTTGGGGGTTGGTGTCGGAGATGCTTTAACAAGCAGCCACAGAAGAGGATACCGGTCTCCGTACGGCGTCGGTTCTCTACTACCTTGAAGGAGAAAAAAATGAAGAGCTTCCTCAAACGGCTTTGGAATGATGAACAGGGCCAGGATTTGACCGAGTACGCATTGCTGTTGGTGCTCCTCACACTGGCGGCGATCGGCTCTCTGAGCACCCTCGCGACAGCCGTGAATGGTGTATTTGCCAAGGCAGCGACCAACCTGACTACGTAAGTTCCTCGATTGGAACGTTCAGGCCGCTGTAAGGCGACCCCCGATTTGAGACTTGAGTAGCAGGTCCCAGTGCCAGCCATGGCCTGGACGTATTTAGCGATTCCGGAGAAACGCATGAAGCAGCTCTTAGCACGGTTGTGGCGGGAAGAAGAAGGGCAAGACCTAACGGAATATGCCTTGCTGTTGGTGCTGCTCACTCTGGCGGCGATTGGCTCACTGAGTACTCTGGCGACCGCGGTCAACGGAGTCTTCGTCAACGTGGCGACCAATCTGACGACGCCGACGTAAGCAGTCGCCATGGCATGTTTGGCTTAAACGCTCGGCTACTCAGAACGAAGGCTTAGTAGAAGTTCCGAGTGGACTGTGCGGCCGTCCTTTCCGATGAAAGCGCAATACATCATCTGGGTCTTCACCATCGGCGTTACGTTCGTCGCCGCGTTTGTGGATTTTCGCACCCACAGAATACCCAACTGGCTCACCGTGCCGGCTTTCTTCCTCGGTCTGGGATTGCGCACGGCCATTTCTGGATGGGCCGGAGCCAAGGCCTCGCTGGAAGGAGCGTGTCTGGCCCTGGTGCTTTTGCTTCCGCTGGTTTTGATGCGGGCGCTTGGCGCCGGCGACTGGAAACTGATGGGCGCCGTCGGGGCTTTCGTGGGCCCGGTGATGTTTCTGTTTGTCCTGCTTGGCAGCGTCTTGGTATCGGGACTCATGGCGATGGTCGAAATGATGCGAACGCGGCGGGTCAAGGAAACGTTTCACAATCTCGTAGTACTGGTGCAGGGATTTTTTTCGTTCGGATTGCGCGCTCACCCCGAGATTTCGCTCGACAATCCAGCGCTGCTCAAGCTGCCGTTCGGTGTTGCCGTTGCGCTTTCCACATTGGCCTGTTTTTGCGCGGCACGCTGGGGCGTCTGAAGGAAACCCCGAAAATCGGGGCCGTTTGGTGTTTAAGGCAAGGAGACTGACTTCATGAACCAGAACCGCATGATTCTCGGGTTGGCCGTGGCGGTGGTCGTCGCCTTCCTACTGAGCACCATCGTCTATCGTCAATTCCAAAAGGCGAGCAGCGTCAAGCCTGTTGTCACAGGACACATTGTGGTCGCAGCCAAACCGCTGTCCCTTGGTACGCGCGTCGATGCCAGCAATCTCCGCTTAATTCCTTGGCCGGCCGGCGAACCCGTTGTGGGCATGTTCACCCGCATCGAGGATTGCACCGATCGAGCGCTTATGGCGGACGTTGCCGCTAACGAGCTTATTCTGGATAGCAAACTCGCTCCGAAAGAAGCGGGCGCCGGCTTACCTGCGGTTATTCCGCAGGGAATGCGAGCCCTTTCCGTCGCCGTTAATGACGTGGTGGGAGTGGCTGGATTCGTGACGCCTGGAACGATGGTGGATGTCTTGGTGACGGGAAAAATCGAGGGCGGAAGCCACGGTACCGAAGACACCATCACGCGCACAATCCTCGAAAACGTCCGCGTGCTCGCCGCCGGGCAGAAGATTGAACAGGATCGCGAAGGCAAGCCGCAAACGGTTCCAGTGATCACCTTGCTGGTTTCTCCCGAAGACGCCGGCAGGCTAGCAATGGCCAGCACCGAGGGAAAAATCCAACTGGCCTTGCGCAATACCGTCGACACAAAAAAGGTTGGGCCGCCGTCCATACTCGAAGCCACTTTGTTTTCCGGCGCGGCGCCCGCAGCGCCAAAGCGCCCAGGTCCCGTCAAAGTTGCAGCTCCACCCCCGGCATCGCCATACGTAATCGAGGTGATCACCGGGAACAAGCGAGAGAACAAAAGCTTTCCGAATCAATGAGAAGGCTATAAGGACAACGAATGTTCGCCAACCAAACCGGATCCAATCGGTTGAACGCGTCACGGCAGCTCGATAGCCTACGGGGGCTTGCGTTTGCTCTGCTGGCAGCTTTGTTTCTCGGAGCTCCAGGCGTCCTGGCTCAACAACAGCCCGCGCAATCGCAGCCGGCTGCTACGCCAGCCCAGACTACTTCCCCGACGCAAGTACCCGCCGAACAGCCGACCGAATCCGAGGCGCCGCAGACGCTTCATTTGTTAGTGGGACGCTCGATCGTTATTTCCTCACCTGGGCGAATCAAGCGGGTCTCCCTGGCCGATCCGAACATTGCGGAGGCGATCGTTGTCAGTCCTACGCAAGTCTTGGTCAACGGCAAAGCGCCCGGGGGGGTTTCGCTCATCATTTGGGATGAGTCGGACCAGAGTCAGGCCTTCGAAGTGTCCGTGGATATCGACGTCCTCGGGCTAAGCCAGAAGATTCACGAAGTCTTCCCGACGGAAGATGTGCACATCGACACCTCGCGCGACGTGGTGATGCTCTCCGGAAAGATTTCTTCGGCGGCGGTCGCCGACAAGATCCTTGAGATCGTGAAGAGCACTACGCCGAAAGTAACCAGCTTGATGCAGGTGCCTGCCACGCCTACCGGACAAATCCTGCTGCAAGTACGCTTCGCGGAAGTGAACCGCTCGGCCATCAACCAATTCGGGATCAACCTTTTGAGTCTGCCTGGGGCCAAGAACGTCGGGACGATCTCGACGCAGCAGTTTTCTCCTCCCCAGCTCACCACCGCGAACGGCGTTGGCACGACTCCCACGACCGGCAGCGCGATCGGCCTCAACGATTTGCTCAATATTTTCATTTTTCGCCCGGACATAAATCTCGCGGCGACAATTCAGGCGCTGCAAGAGCAAAACGTTCTGGAAATTCTCGCGGAACCCAATCTGATGACCGAGTCCGGCAAAGATGCCAGCTTTCTGGCCGGGGGCGAGTTTCCTTTTCCCATCCTGCAATCCACGGGAGGCACCAGCGGGTTTGCTGGCATCACCATTCAATTCAAGGAATTTGGTGTGCGCTTGAACTTCACGCCGACGCTGACTCCCGATGGATTGATCCACTTGAAGGTCAAGCCCGAAGTGAGCTCATTGGACTTCACCAATGCGCTGACATTGCAAGGTTTCGTGATTCCGGCGCTCGCGACAAATCGCGTGGAATCGGAAATGGACCTGAACGACGGACAGAGTTTCGCGATCGCTGGCTTGATGGACAATCGCGTGACCGAGCAATTGGAGAAGATACCCTGGATCGGCGATATTCCGGTGCTTGGAAAACTGTTTCAAAGCCGCAGCGTAAACAAGAGCAAGAATGAGCTGATGGTCGTGGTAACGCCGCACATCATTCATCCGCTGCCGGCCGACAAACCGACGCCAAAGTTGAAATATCCGTCTCCATTCATGGCGCCGACTAGCGGCGCACCACCTCGGGACGAGCCTGTACCGGGAACACCGGGATCGGTCGGAGCTCCCAAGTAGCACGATGTGAAGACTGACAATTATTGGGGCTGTTCGAACGCAAGAGGAATCGGAAAGAACGGTTGATGCTGACGGTAGCGATAGCAAGTGGTGACCCGGCGAGTTCCGCACAATTGCTGGCTAGTTTGCAGCAAACGGGCCTGGTGAAGTCGGTCAAGCAGTGGGCGGTTCCCGCCGACAAGCTACCCGACCCCGCGGACTCATTGCCGGAGGTTGTCTTCTTAGATCTCTCCCGCGATCCGGAGCCCTATTTCCAACTTGGCGCGCAAATTCACCGGGCGCGGCCGGCTGTCAAGCTTGTGGCTTGCTCGGCAGCGGTTCCCCCCAATCACCAGCTCTTGCTGGAAGCGATGCGCGCAGGCGTGCAGGATTTCCTGGCCAAACCTGTTGAGGCAACCGCGCTCAAAGAAATTCTCTTGCGCTTCACGGAAGACATCGACGCGAGAGACCGTTCTTCGCTCGACCGGTTGATTGTCGTCATGGGAGCAAAAGGGGGCGTGGGCGCTACGACTGTGGCGGTAAATATCGGCGTCCAACTCTCCACCTTCGCTCGTAAGCGCGTGGCGCTTCTGGACTTCGCCAATCCGCTTGGCAACGTACATCTGTTGCTCGACCTGCACCCGAAATTCACGGTTCGCGACGCCGTCGATAACATGGACCGTCTCGACAGCCACTTTTTCGCCGGCCTGCTGACCCATCACAAAACCAAGCTGGAGATACTCGGCGGCGTCACGCAGCCCGAGGAATGGCAGTCTATCCACATCCCGTCGCTCGAGCGCGTCGTCAACGTCGCCCAAAATACCTTCGACATGGTTTTGCTCGACATGGGCTCTCAGTTTTCTTCGGAGTGGACTTCGATCCTACGCATGGCCCGCATGATCCTGATCGTCGCGGAGGCCAATGTTCCCGCGCTATGGACGCTGGAGCGCCGCCTTCTTGCGCTGAAGGGATTTGGCATCGACCCGGAGCGCGCGCGCGTCATCATCAACCGCTGGCACAAAGGCGACGAAGATGTTCTCAAAGGCGTCCAGAAAGACATCAACCGTCCCGTGTTCGCTTCCCTTCCCAACGATTTCCGCATGGCCAACGCCGCCGTCAATTTAGGCACGCCATTGCAAGAGAATCACAACAACGTCCTCAGCAGCCGCTATCGGCAGATCGCCGCACAGTTGGCGGGTCTCGACGTTGTGCCCATCACCAAGAAAGGCTCGCTTGGCGGGTTCTTTTCGTTCCCGTCAAAAAGGTGACTTAGATCATGGCCCCGATCACAGCACCCGTAACGCGCACTGACTTCGGAACCGTAAAGGCTACGATTCACCGCAAGCTGATTCAAAAGCTGAACCTCGATCGTCTGACCGAAGTCAACCGTGAAGACGTGCGTCGCGAGGTAACGCAAATCCTGGAAGCTCTGGTCGTCGGCGAATCAACTCCGATGAACTTGCAGGAGCGCGAGCGCCTTGCCCAAGAAGTTCTAGACGAAGTTTTTGGCTTAGGACCTCTCGAGCCCCTTCTTGCCGATCCCACCGTGTCGGATATTCTGGTCAACACGCACAAACGGGTGTACGTCGAACGCAAAGGTATTTTGGAGATGACCTCCATCCAGTTTCGCGACGACATCCATCTCATGGGTATCATCGACCGCATCGTCTCCGCGGTCGGGCGTCGCGTGGACGAGTCCTCCCCAATGGTCGATGCACGTCTTGCGGACGGTTCGCGCGTGAACGCCATCATTCCGCCGCTGGCGGTTGATGGACCTTGTCTCTCCATCCGGCGTTTTGGCCGCGACCCGCTCACCGCCGACGATCTGCTCCAGAACAACAGTCTCACCCCAGCGATGCTGGAACTCTTGCGCGGATGCGTGAAGGCGCGGCTCAACATCTTGGTTTCCGGCGGCACGGGTGCCGGCAAGACCACGTTCCTCAATGTGCTCTCGTCCTACATCTCCAACCGTGAACGCATCGTCACCGTCGAAGACGCCGCAGAATTGCAATTGCACCAGGACCACGTCGTGCGTCTCGAAACGCGTCCCGCCAACATTGAAGGAAAAGGCGCCGTCCAGCAGCGTCAGTTGGTTATCAACTCTCTGCGTATGCGCCCCGATCGCATCATCGTGGGTGAGGTTCGCGGTGAAGAAGCGCTGGATATGTTGCAGGCCATGAACACAGGTCACGACGGTTCATTGACCACCATTCACGCCAACACCCCGCGTGACGCCCTGAGCCGCCTGGAAACGATGGTTGCCATGGGCAGCCTGAACATTCCCGAAAGCGCCCTGCGCCGGCAGATTGCCTCTGCGATCGACGTTGTCGTGCAAGTCAGCCGCCTGAGCGACGGTACGCGCAAAGTCATCTCGCTTGCGGAAATTACCGGCATGGAAGGCGACATCGTCTCCATGCAGGACATCTTTGTGTTCCGGAAACGCGGCATCCGCGATAACGGCGAGGTGCTTGGTGAATTTGTTCCCACGGGCATTCGACCGAAGTTTGCCGAGAAGTTGCTCGTCTCCGGCATTCAGCTGCCGATCCCGATGTTTGAGAGTGCTCACGCTCTATAGGGGATATTGATGAAGAGCCGTTTTCAATTCGTCTCGAAAGGCTACTCGCTCTAGAGGACACCTATGGGTATGTTCGTTTTTGCGCTCACGTTCCTGATCGTCATGGTGATCGTTCTGGGTGTCTGGATGGTCGCCAGCGGTGACAACAAGCAGGAAGTGGTGCGCCGCCGCATGGAAGCAGTGCGCAAGGCCGAGCGCCGTGGCGACGTTTCGCTTGGGTTAAAGCTGGCGCGCGACGAGATGCTCAGCAGCGTCCCTGCGGTCCATCGTTTGATGCTGCACTGGCAATGGTCCGTGCGGCTTCAGGAACGCATCGCTCAAGCGGGACTCAAAATGAAGGCCGGCAAACTCATCCTCATGAGCGCGTGCTTGGGTTTGGGAACCTTCGTCCTCATTGGACTCTTCTACCCTCAGTTTTGGGTGGGACTCATCCTCGGCGTCGCAGTGACTTTCGTCCCCTACGGCGTGGTCTCTTACCTCCGTCAGAAGCGCCTCCAGCAATTCGAGGAGAAGTTCCCCGAGGCCTTGGACCTGCTAGGTCGCGCGGTTCGCGCTGGCCATGCATTCACGACGGGCCTGGAGATGATCGCGAGAGAATCTCCCGATCCCATCGCCAGCGAATTCCGCACCACGTTCGAAGAGCAGAACTTTGGTCTCCCGTTGCGCGACGCGCTGCTAAACATGACCGAGCGCATTCCGTCGATTGACGTCCGCTTCTTCGTCACCGCGCTGCTCATCCAAAAAGAGACCGGCGGTAACCTGGCGGAAATCCTCGATGGGCTGGCGCGCGTCATTCGCGATCGCTTCCGCATTTACCGCGAGGTCCGGGTTCGCACCGCACAAGGCAGGTTGACGGCTGGCATCCTGATCGCCTTGCCTGTTTTCATGATGATCGTGCTCATGGCCCTCAACCCCACGTACATGAAGGTCTTGTTCCAGGATCCCAAGGGCTCAGTGATTCTGGCGGTGGCGGCAATCATGCAAGTCATCGGCTCCCTGCTGATTTGGAAGATTATTCACATTGAGGTTTAGCCGGTAAGGAGTGTTGCAGATGCTTTGGGCCATTACAGCGCTGACGTTCGTGGCCACCTTCGCCATTCTGGCGGCGGTCTTCTACGCTTTTGCGCCGGGTGGGGCGGGAATCGCAACGCGTCTTTCGCGCATGGCGAACACCGCGGCACCGCCCATCCAGGAAGCCAGCTTCGCCGAAAAACAAAAGGACCGCTTGCGCGACACGCTGGCGGGCCTGGGCAACTTGGTCCCTGGCGACGCCGGACCCACTCCGCGAACACAGATCCTGCTGATGCGCGCGGGCTATCGCAGTTCCCAAGCCCTCTCGGCCATGCGCGGCTTCAAGGTTTTGACGCCCATCGCGTTCGTCGCGCTGGTTTTCGTCACCGGCATTTACAAGTGGAATCCTTTCATGATTCCCCTGATTGCCGTCGCGCTCGGCTACTTGTTTCCCGACATGTTCCTCAATTGGAGAATGAAAGCCCGCCAGCACAAACTGCGCCGCGGCCTTCCCGACGGCCTGGACTTGCTGGTGATTTGCGTGGAATCCGGGCTCGGCCTCGATCAAGCTTTGCTGAAAGTAGCGCAAGAGCTGCGTATCACTCACCCGGAGCTAAGCGAAGAGTTGCAGTTGGTGAACCTCGAGATGCGCATCGGTAAGACGCGCCTCGACGCGTTACGTGAACTCGCGCGCCGCACCGGTCTCGAAGACATCAAGTCTCTGGTCGCCATGCTGGTGCAGACCGATCGCTTTGGTACCAGCGTCGCTCAGTCCCTGCGCGTTTTCTCCGACGACTTGCGCATCAAGCGCCGCCAGCGCGCGGAGGAAATGAGCGCGAAGACCTCGGTGAAGATGGTTCCACCGCTCATTTTTTTCATTTTCCCCGCTTTAATGGTGGTGATTCTGGGCCCAGCTGTGATCACCCTGCTCCGGCAATTGATGCCGGCTTTGCAACGGTAGTCACAAACCTCGCGACCTCACAGAAGCCGTGAGGCCGAGCAGTAAAAAGGAGAAGCGCAATGGACAACGTAACACTGATTCGAGTCGTCGCAGGAGCACTGGCGGTTCTGGTGCTCTTCATTATCATCTGGCGCCGTAAGCGCAAGTCGATCGAGTAGACGCCAGGGTCGGATATTTTTTAGGGGACACCCGAATAGGGTCGATGGATTATGGCCAACAACGGTCAGAATCGTTCATTGTACGTTTATAACAAAACACGCGAGACCTTTGTTGCCACGGAGGCGGTGCTCGCCGACAGTTATCTTCGTCGGCTTGTCGGCTTGCTCGGAAAAACGCGGCGCTGGGCGCAGCTCGGTCGTGGTCTATGGATTGTGCCGTCCCGCGGCGTTCATACCATCGGCATGCTCTTTCCTATCGATCTCATTTTTCTCGGCAAGGACAAAGAAGTCGTCTACGTCGAGGAGCATGTTCGCCCTTTTCGCATCTCCAAGGTGTCCCTGAAAGCGACCAGCGTGCTGGAACTCCCTCCGCACACGATCTATCGTTCCGGCACAAAGATCGGCGACCGGCTCGAAATCGCTCCCGTGCGCTGAACGCACCGGTCCGATTGAGCGCATGGTTCGCTCCAATGAATTCTTGAGGGGTTGGGTAGCGTTGAGTTACACGGGGTTGATATCCGGGCGTGATGGCTCCACTTGCGACTGAGTAGCCTCGGTCCGCGCTTCCCGGGCAGACAATCGCCGGTGCGTGAAACAAACGAGGTGAATTTTTCGACGAGAAATCTTTCAGCGTGAGGTCGGGCCTGAGCGCGAGCCGCAGAAATAGCGGCCCGGCAACCCTCAATAACGGTCGGTTTCTTCCTCGATCAATTCTTCCGCCGTTCCCATTTGTGGCCCGTCTTGCCCGGATTCCTTCAGCGCGACCTTCTCAATCTTCCGCTGCACCCGCTTCTGTTCTTTCATCTTCCGCTTTTCGATCCGCTTCATCTCTTTTTGCCGCTTTTGAAAAGTCGTCGTCATCTCTTCGCCTCACAAGAAGAATGCGATCCGGTCAGCGCCGGACCGTCCAGCGAATCTATCCAACCAGCTACCAGCGCGGTTCGCGCGGCTGCCGCACTGCCTCGCTATAATCCTCGTTCGAGAACCGGTTTCGCCCGCCGCCTTTACCTTTGCCGCCACCACCGCCGCTGCTGTTGCCGCCGCTAAATCCGCGAGGGCTCCGTGGGGGTCCGCTCTCGCCCCTGGGGCGCGCTTCGTTCACCTTCAGATTGCGACCGCCGGCTTCTTTTCCGTCGAGTCCCGCGATGGCCTTCGCTGCTTCCTCGTCGTTCGGCATCTCTACGAAAGCAAAACCGCGCGCTCTTCCGGTTTCCCGATCCATCGCCATGTGCACGCGCGTCACCTGCCCGAACGGCTCGAACAAGGCCCGCAGATCGCTCTCGCTCGTCTGGAAATTCATGTTTCCTACGAAAAGGCTCTTCATCCTAATTCTCCCTGATCTTGCGAACCGTCGTTTGTGAGGAAAGCTCGGCATTCCGCCGGTCTTCAAACATCACAAGCCGTCGGCCTCGAATCGGCTGAAGTCAATGGAGGGAAGGCCGCGAAGCGCAGCCCTTCAGGGAACTCAGGCAATCCAACTCGGCAAGTCTACCCCGCCACAATATCACACCTGCCCGAAAAAGCCTCCTTCGATCCTCTCGCCGCAGCAGCGTGCGGCTTCCGCCGCCCGTGATCAGCCCGCGAACGCTCTTTCAACTGACTGCCTCCAACAACATTGTTCTTGACAACCCCCAAGTTAACGAGCGTAAACTCCCGCCGGGTTACTTGGGGCTTGGGCAGCCCGCCGCTCCGAGAATTGCGAGTCTCGCCGCTGTTAGCGTGGCTTGGATTCGGACGCTAGCTTTTTGCCTTCAACCGTCCAACCCGAAGTGCCCGATCACTACACGGCTCAAGAAACGTTACCCTGCTCTACGCTCCTAGCTTTGGCTGGTGAGCGACTGACGCCGGAACAGGAGGTTCCTGTGGAAACTGCCATTGGAGTATTTGCCTCGCGCGAGCGCGCTGAAGGGGCCGTCAAGAGCCTGCTAGAACAGCACGTTCCTGAGGAATCCATCGCTTATCTCACCCGCTCGGAAAGCGAGGCGCAGAGTGTCGGAAAGCAGCTCGGAGCCTATGCGGGGGGATTTGTAGGTGGCGCCGCCGGCCTTTCTGCCGGTGTTGCCGCGGCGACGCTACTCGCCGTTCCGGGCATCGGCGCAGTCTTCGCCCTGGGTTTCGGTGCCGCTGCGTTGCTCGGGCTGGTAGGCGCTGGGACAGGGGCAGCCGTCGGCACGGGTGCCTCCAAAGATCACGGTGCCCCTGAACCCACCACCGGCACCGGTACTTCGGCAGATGCGGCTTTCTTCCGCCAAGTGCTGAATGACGGTCACTCCTTAATCGTTGTTCGAACGGAGTCCTCCCAAGTTGCTGCCGCCGCCTGCGCCATCCTCGACAAGCAAGGCATGAGCATGAGAAAGGGCGCCGAGCAGAAGAGTAAGGTCACCACGCGCCAAGTGGATGGCGCGGTGGTTGCCGATATTCTTGGCAGGATCGCGCTTGGCGAGGGCACAGCGTTGCTTCGCGATACGATCCGGGAACTGACCGAGCAGGGTAGCCGTCTCATCTTGCTGAATTTGAGCGGTGTCGATTTCATTGACAGCGCCGGGCTCGGCGAACTCGTCCGGACGCATGCGTCCATTCATAATCACGGCGGCCAGCTGAAACTCGTGAACCCCAGCCGAACTGTCTACGACTTGCTTCGGGTTACCAAGCTGGATAGGGTCTTTGACATCGAACAGGACGAAGCCGCCGCTTTGAAATCGGCTCGCGCAGCAGGGGCCAGCTCGTAGCGTACCGAGTGAGAATCTAGTCGGCGAACTTGGTGTCAAGTCAGCACGTCGGAATTTCCAGATTCTCGATTGTCCGCTTGAATCGAGGGTTACCCACAGCATCCGGACACTTTCACTTGGTATGATGCTGCTGCATCTTTCACGGTGCGATTTTCCCGCGGATCACGGTAACTGACGACGCCGGCAGCGTAAACCTGGTCCCGGCGCCCGAATTCATTGTTGATTTCGCCGCGGGTCCATCTGGATCCGCAATCCCTCCCTTCGCGTTCGCGTGCCACTGATATTGTTCTTTCCCAAATGTGATCACGCTTACGAGTCCGGTAAAAGATTCGCTCTTTGCTTTACCGGCGCTGTCAAACGCAATCTCTACCACGTGGGCGTTTTCCTGATCCTTGTTCACTATCATCAGCGACCACTGTCCGTCCGGTCGCAGCACCGCGTACGTCGTCACGAGCACGTGTCCCGCGCCGTCCTGCACATCGCTAGCCGCCGGAAACAATCGATGCGTGCCATCGCCCGGCTGCACCCACTCCAGATTAATCAGCTGGCTCGCAAAATACTGGGACAGCGGCTGAATTATCTTGAGATCTTTATCCGCGGAAAACATCTCAAACGTCCCTATCGACCCGTTATGCCCTCGCCCCAAGCCTAACGGCAAATAGTGAAAGTAATAGACAGCGTCCCCACCTCCACTTAAAAACGCTCCGATGTAGTCCGCTAGCCAAAGCGCTCCCCAGATGTCCGGGAAGGCCTCCGACGACTGCCACGAAATATTCGACTCCGTGATGAACAGCGGCACATTCGCAGGTACCCCGTCCTGCCGCCACACGGCCATGATGTGCGTCACCAGCGTCGCTTCGTCATACAGGCTGCTCCACGCGATCTTTCCCGGCTCGATCGGGTAATGCTCGAACGAAAAAAATCCGAGCTCGCCTAATTTTCCGTGCGCCTTCAGATAATTCACGAACCGCCGCGTCCACGAGGTCTGCCCTTCCGCGTCTGGCCAAGTCTCTATATCCTTGTTCACTCCCGTAAAAATCGGCCCACCTAATTTCAATTTCGCGTCTACGCGATGCAGCGCCGCTGCGAACTGCATGTACAACGCTGCGTAGTCTTCCGGCGGCGTGTAGTGTCCGTCAGCCTCTTCACCCATCTCGACGTAGGAAATCACGTACTCGCGCTTTTCCAAATAGGCGATCTCCGCCGCCGCATCTTCCGGCGTCCCGTAAATCATCGCGATGGGAATCATCGCCGGAAGCTTTCGGGTGACGCCGCTCGTAAAGAACAAATCGAATCCCACCTGATCCCCGGCGCGCTCGTCCAAATCTTCCGGGGCGTGCCACGGATCCACCGAAGAGCAGTAGGTCGCCGTCTGGTCCTGGTCCGCCGTGTGCCGAATCAAATCGTGAAATTTTCCGTCGTCCGTCGTCGTCCCGAGATACAGCTCGCGAATCGCGTATCCGACACAATTCCGTTTGTCCGCCGATCCGTGCGTGTCGCAGGTATTCGAAGACTGCGTCATCAAGATCCGCACCCATTGCACGCTGACCGGCTCCTTTGCCAACTGCAGCGTCGCATTCCCGCCCTTGCCGTCATTCACCAACCCGCCCGGAAACGTCTGCCAGACTCCGAGCGTCGGCTTCTTGATCGGATCCTCTCCGGTCCAGTACTGCACCTCATACTGCGTCGCGAATGGCTCCGCCCAGGCGATACGTATCGCCGTCACCGGTAGTGGGCTCGCCAAATCCAGGAACACCCACTGTGGGTGCGCCGAGTCACTCTCACCCGTAAACGCCTGCGTCAAATACGGATTGCTCTTCCAATAGGACCCCGTATCCCCGTCGGTCAACCGCGAATACCCTACTGTGTCGGTCCCATCGTCCCGTGTGACGCCGCGATGCGGAAGCGGATAGCCGTACGAATGCCGGATCATCTCCGCGCCCGGTGTCGCACTCCCCGTAAAGTAGCCCTTGCCAGCCGGATCACTCCACGTCCCCTGGGGATTCCAATGCCACGCTTCTATATGCAATTCCGTATTCTGCCGGTAGGTCAGCGTTTGCCATCCCGCCGACAACACCTGCTGAATCGTCGCGTCCACAAACAATTTGTCCGCCGCCCCATAGGGCAAGCGGTCAATCCCCGCCCCCAAGGCTTTTGTTGGCACGATGCTATTCGTCTCGTGCCCCGGCGTAATGTCCACGCGGATGGTCTGCCCCAGCGCGCCCCCGGCCCCAACTATAAGGCTCGCCTGCCCCAGAGCCAGCACCCATAGCACGAACCGCGCCACCGGCCTTTTCGCTGTCGCCATCTCCTGCCCCCGCTTAAACCGTTTTAACACTCGCTATCCATATAGTCGTTGCTGCTCGCCTCGTCAAGCATTTCTTCCGCTTGTCGACCCAGGCCCTCCCGCTTGCCCCGAGTTCTCTGCGAACTTTTGGTGAATCCTCCTTCGATTTCCTTGCGTTTCGCAATCCACCCCGAATCAGCTAAACTATCCGCAGAATTGCACCCGTACGGCAAAATTTTGTAATTTTCTCTACCGCCCGTACGTAATCCCAGTGTGCAACCCTCTTTGAAGGAAACCCGGCTGATGGCTACGCCTTTAGGTTCGGCGCAACATGATCTCGGCTCTCTGCGCATTCACGAAGGGCAGCGCAAGGGCAGCAAGCTCGGCAAAGGTCTCGCGATTTTCTTCGGCGGATTGGTAATCCTCGGCGGTATCGCCGGGGCGGTTTATGCGTTTTGGAACCAGAAGCCCCTTGTGGAAGTTACCACCGTGCACAAGCCGGTCGGCGCAGGTGGTCGCGAAGCGCTCCTGAATGCCAGCGGCTATGTGACCCCGCGCCGCCGCGCGACCATCGCCGCCAAAATCACCGGTCGCGTTACCGGTGTCTTCTTTGACGAGGGTACCCGCGTTCAGGAGGGGCAACTGCTCGCTACTCTCGACGATTCCGACGCCCAAAAAGCGTTGGGTTCGGCCAAGGCCGATCGCGATTCTGCTCAGGCCGCTATCGCCGATTTGCAGGTCCAGCTTAAGAACGCGCAGATCGAACTGCACCGCGCCGACCAACTGCAAAAGGCCGGCGTGCAAACCCAGGAACAACTCGACACCGCCAGCATGAACGCCGACAGTTTGAAAGCAAAGATCGAGCTCGCCAAAGCGCAGGTCGCGGGCTCGGAAGCGCGCATTCTTGAGGCCCAGCAAGTCGTTGACAACTGCACGATTAAGTCTCCCTACGCGGGCATCGTTGTCTCCAAAGACGCTCAGGTCGGCGAAATGGTCTCCCCCGTCTCCGCGGGCGGAGGCTTCACTCGCACAGGTATCGCCACCATCGTGGACATGAACTCGAATGAAATTGAAGTCGACGTCAACGAGTCCTACATCGCCCGCGTCAAGGATGGCCAGCACGTGACGGCGATTTTGGACGCATACCCGGACTGGGAAATCCCCAGCCACGTACGCACCATTATTCCTACGGCTGATCGCCAGAAGGCCACCGTGAAAGTCCGCATCTCCTTTGACAAACTCGACCCGCGGATTCTTCCCGATATGGGCATCAAGGTCACCTTCCTCGGCGATGAGCACAAGGAAGAGCCTGGCGCCAAAGCCGCGGCAATGCCCGTCATTCCGCAAAGCGCCGTCCACGACGACGGCGGTAAGAAGGTCGTCTTTCTCGTGAAAGATGATCACCTCGAGCGTCGCGCCGTAACTTTGGGCGGCACTCGTGGTTCCGACACCGAAGTGGCCGCCGGGCTAATGATCGGAGACACCGTGGTCGTAAAAGGCCCGGCGGATCTGCACGACGGCCAAACAGTCGCGATTAAGAGATAAGAAGCAAGAATCAAAAACAGGAGCGATCAGACATGGTTCGAGTCGATGGCAGCGGAAGAACCAATAGCCTCATCCAAGTGCGTGGCCTGGACAAAACCTACCGCCGCGGTGGCGAGGAAATTCAGGTCCTGCAAAGGCTGAACCTTGACGTAGACAAGGGCGATTTCGTCGCCTTCATGGGCCCCAGCGGCTCCGGCAAGACGACTCTGCTCAATTTGCTCGGTGGGCTCGACGTCCCCACGCACGGCAGCATCACCGTCGCCGGTGACGAAATCACCCACATGTCCGGCAACAAGCTCACCCAATGGCGTGCCCGTCACGTTGGCTTTATCTTCCAGATGTACAACTTGATTCCGGTGCTCACCGCGTACCAAAACGTCGAGTTGCCCTTGCTGCTCACAAAACTGTCAAAATCTGAACGCCGCAAGCACGTGGAGACCGCGCTGGGCGTGGTCGGCCTCGCCGATCGCATGAACCACTACCCGCGTCAGCTTTCCGGCGGACAAGAACAACGTGTCGCCATCGCCCGAGCCATCGTCGCTGATCCTACGTTCCTTCTCTGCGACGAGCCTACCGGTGACCTCGACCGCAAGAGCGCCGACGAAATCATGAGCCTGATCATTCGTCTGGTGAGGGAGTACGGCAAGACCGTGCTCATGGTCACGCACGACCCTGTCGTGGCCAAGCTGGCCGATCTCGAGCTCCACCTTGAAAAGGGCCTTCTGGTCGAAGGCAGCCATGTGCAACAAAACGCCTATGCGGGAGGTGCCGCGTGAAATTCCGTCAGCTGATTTTCGCCAACCTTTTTCGCAAAAAGGTTCGCCTGATCCTGACCATCGGGTCGTTTGCGGTCGCGCTTTTCTTGTTCTCCTTTCTCGCTGTCGTGAAAGGCGCCTTCGGTCGCGGCGCGGACATCGCCGGGGCGGACCGACTCATAATCATCAATCGAATTTCGATCATCCAGCCTCTGCCGCTCTCCTATCGCGACAAGATCCTGCGCATCCCCGGTGTCAAAGCTATCACTCACAACAATTGGTTCGGCGGCGTCTATCAAGACGAAAAGAATTTCTTCCCGCAATTCGCCATCGACGTCGAAAATCAGCGCAAGGTTCTTCCCGAGCTCCAGGTACCGGATGATCAGTGGGCCAATTTCGTCAAGGATCGCCAGGGCGCCATCGCAGGAGCGAAAACCGCGGCACGGTTCCATTGGAAAATCGGCGACCGCATCCCCATCAAGACCACCATTTTCGGCGGCGCAAGTACCTGGGAGTTTAATCTCGACGGCATCTACCACAGCACTACCGTAGGCGGCGATGAAAGCCAGTTCTGGTTTCAGTGGGATGCCTTCGAGGAAGGCGTCCCCAAGTCCTTCAAAGACAATATCGGCTGGTACGTCCTGAAACTCGACAATCCCGAAGACTCCGTTCGTGTCAGCAAAGCCATCGACGACATGTTTGCCAACTCTTCGTTCGAAACGAAAACCGAAACCGAGTCCGCCTTCGCCGCAGGTTGGGTAAAACAGTTCGGCAACATTGAATTCCTTATACTCACTATCGGCGCCGTCGTCTTCTTCACCCTCTTGCTGGTCACAGGTAACACCATGGCCATTTCGGTGCGCGAACGCATCGGCGAACTCGCCGTCCTCAAGGCCATCGGCTTCAGCGATCGCTCCGTTCTCTTTTTCGTTCTCGCGGAATCGCTCACCATCTCTCTCGTCGGTGGACTGATTGGTCTGGGCCTCGCCGCTTTAGCCATTCCAGTCCTGGCGGCGGCCCTCAACGGTTTGCTTCCCACTCTTATTCTTTCCCCGGCGATTCTTTCCGTCGGGCTGGGCACAGCACTGCTCGTCGGCGTCGTGAGCGGCCTGCTCCCCGGCATCGGGGCCATGCGCATGCGTGTGGTCAACGCACTTCGGAGGGTCTGACATGGCTATACCGGTCATTTACAACGTTCGTAGTGTGAAGGCCCGCTGGACTTCCGCCATCGTAGCGGTCCTTGGCATCGCCGGCACAGTCGGCGTCTTCGTGGCCATGCTTTCGCTTGCCCGCGGCTTTCGAGCCACGCTGGTCGCTTCGGGTTCCGAGGACAACGCCATTGTCATGCGCGCTGGCGCTACGTCAGAAATGATGAGCGGCGTCGCGCTCGATCAAGTCAAAATCTTGCAGGACGCTCCAGGTGTCGCGCGCGGCGCCGACGGACCTCTGGTCACTTCCGAAGTCGTGGTCGTCGCACCCTTTCCGCTGAAGAGCACCGGCACAGACGCCAACGTTCAGGTCCGCGGCGTCTCCGCAAACGTCCTAACGATCCGCCGGAACGCTAGAATCGTTCAAGGCCGCATGTTCCAGCCCGGCCTGGCCGAACTCGTCGTCGGAAGAAACGCCAACACCACGTACTCCGGCTTGACTGTCGGCAACACTGTCGACTTTGGCGGCGGCCACTGGAAAGTGGTTGGAGTCTTCGACGCCGGCGGCAGCGCTTTCGATTCCGAAGTCTGGTGCGATGCCCGCGTGCTCGATGACGTGTATAAACGCCCGACCAACGTCTTCCAGTCCGTAACCGTGCATCTCACTTCGCCGGCTGCCCTGCAGCAATTCAAGGACTTCGTCACCGCTGATCCGCGCCTCAGCGTGGACGTCACGCGCGAAATCGACTACTACGCCAAACAATCCACGCGCATGACCCAGCTCATCACCATTCTGGGCGGCTTGGTAGCCAGCGTCATGGCCATCGGCGCGATCTTCGGCGCCCTCAACACCATGTACTCCGCCGTCGCCGAGCGCGGCCGCGAAATCGCCACCATGCGCGCCCTGGGTTTCGGCGCAGCCGCCGTCGTGTTCTCGTTCCTGATCGAAGCGTTCATCATCTCCTTCATCGGAGGTGCCGTCGGATGTCTCGCCGTCCTACCGCTGAACGGACTGACCACCGCGACCATGAACTGGCAAACGTTCTCCAACATGGCCTTTGGCTTCAAGATCACTTCGGGCCTGCTCGTCGGCGGAATCATCTTCGCCCTCGTGATGGGCCTGCTAGGCGGCCTGCCGCCTGCGCTGCGCGCCGCTGCCAGACCCGTGGCCGTAGCGCTTCGTGAGCTATAAGCTGCACGCAACCAGCGGCTGCACCTTGGCGCCGCTCTGATCGCATCAGTTCTTTTATCCCGCAGGTCGTTTCATCTCCCTGCGTCGAGCATCCTTTTTGTGGATCGCCTTGGTTGGTCGTTTCAGTGCCAGGGAATTTCTACGTTCGGTTCCCATTCCAGGCCCATGTTGTCATCCGTGATCTGACGCGGCTTCCCAAGCCGTTTTCGGAGAGAGTCGGACGTTTCGAGGGTCATGAAGGATGGTGGCCCATCCAAAGTTCGTGGCAAGAGGGCGTATCCCGCGAGCACCTGTTGCGATGCCGGATCAACCGGATCGAACAGGTTCCGACCATCGATTTTGTACCGCCTCAGAACCGAAAGCCACAAGTCCGTATTGAACGAAATCGCCGATTCGCTAACGGCAAGAAAGTTGGATATCCGCAAACCGAAAGGAAACACGCTAAGGGCAGTAGCAATCGTTTCGCCGGATTCGGTAGTGTTGAAGTAATAGATCCCGCCTGCGTTCAAATGCGGCTGCACCAAGCGAAGAAATTCCACCGAAAGTAGTGTCGACGCGTGATCGCGCCAGTGATATGTCGAATTGACTACAATTAAGTCGTATTTTCGCTCGGGATGCGCGATCAGCCAGCGCCGGCCATCGTCCACATACACATGCACCTTCGGGTTCGTCAGCAGAGAACGTACCACCGGGTACTGTGGAATCAATTTCAGATAGCCAGGGTTGATTTCCACAACGTCCATGAACTCCGCTTCCGGATGGTTCACGATCACTTGCGCCCAGGAGCCTGACGCGAGCCCTATGACCAAGATGCGCCGCGGATGGGGAAGCACCGCGCTGATCGCCAAAGCGCGGATGATGAAGTTGGAATCATGTTCTGGGTCGATCAGGAAATGGCCGTCGTAAACGCCGCCGCCAAAAACCGCGGCATTCGAAAGCACCGCGACCATGCCATTGCGATTCTCGACCACGTTCGCGAAGGGCGTTTTCGATTCGGGCTTGTGCCTGAAAATGATGCGCTCATACAGCAACGCATAGCTCGGCGAGGCAAATGCAATCGCTATCACGCAAAGCGCCGCCATCGCTAGAACCCAGACGGGTGCCCGAGGCATCGTTCGGCCCGCGAACAGCAACAACAGAACGCCGCCGCAAACGGAAATTCCACCCAATAGCAGCGCAACCTGCCGCAGCCCCAGCAAATTCATGAGTACGAAGCCGATTCCCAGGCTGCCGAGGACCGAGCCCAGAATGTTCGACGCGTACACAAAGCTGACGCGGCGGCCGGCAAGATCGTCCGGTGAGATCGACAATCGGCACAGCAAAGGAAGAACCGACCCCAGCAACGCCGCCACCAGGAAAAATACCGGAGCCGAGGCGAGATAAGAGTTTTGCCCTAACCACACCGGCTGAAAAAATGCCGGCCAATTGCCGCCAAGCAGCGACGAGACCAGCGGCGGCAAATAGACCGAAATCGCCCCAGAGACGCACAGCAGCGCTCCGATCAGCCACAGCGTTTTGTGAGCGGGCCAGTTTTTCGTTATTTGCTCGGAAACATAGGAACCCGCAGCTATGCCTGCCAGGTACGTGGCCAGCAACAACGCGAATGCCGGAGCGCGATCCGACGACGCGATGGCAAATACGCGAAACCACGCGATTTCGTAGCCCAGCGAAATCCATCCAGCAAACCCGGCCAGTAGCATCGCCGCGCCAAGCGAGAGCACCGGAGTGGAAACCGGCGTCAGTATTTCGCGTGCGACTTCAAGCCGTGATTCGATGCCTTCGCGGCGCGCATACAGGTACGCGGTTGCGCCAACGACGGTGTTCAGAATGGCGGCCAGACTTACCGCACCGGACTGCGAATAGTTCCGCAGCAAGAACGTCGCGCATAGATAGCACGCAATCGCGGAACCCAGCGTATTCACAAAATACAGTCGCGATACGGAATTGCCCACGCTGCCTGAAGTTCGTACCAACTGCTCCACCAGCAGCGGAAGCGTCGCGCCCATCAGGATCGTGGGAACTAGGAGAAGCAACAGGCTGTATACAATGACGGCCGGGAGGCTCGCACCCGAGGTGAACGCGGCAAACGAATGAAAAATGCGTAGCGACGCCAGGCCGAATACAGCAACGCCCAGTTCGGCGCACGCAAAGAGAAATGTTCCATGGTTCGGGAATCGCGCGGACAGTCTTCCCCCCAGCAGGCTCCCCAGTCCCAAGCCAAGCATGAACGCGCTCACAACGACAGCGACCGACTGTGAATTCACCCCATAGATTAGAAACAAGACGCGCTGCCAAACGATTTGGTAAATCAGCGCCGGCATGCCGGAACACAGGAAAAGCGCGCTCAGAAGAAGCGTCTCGGTGCGCGAATCTTTACGATCGGAACGCACGAGAGCGAACCCAAACAAAACGATGTCGAAGACCAGAAGAAAAAAAACAGGAGCGGTGGACATGTTGTTCGTCGGGAGTCTCCGTCAGGGCTGGTCGGGACTTTCCACGCTGGGGTGCGACGATAACAGCTTGATTCCTATCAAAACTCCCGCGCCTGCCAGCCCCGCCGCCAAACCTATTTTCTGAAACTGGACCGGATTTCGCGGACTGCCACGCAAAGCGCAAGTCTGGTGGGAATGCGACTTGTGATATTCGGGATCGTCGGGAGAAATGTACGATTGCACGGTCAAGACACCCACTTCCGGGAGCACCGAGTAAGCCTCCCCCTCCTTAACGATTCGCGATTCTTTGCCCGACGTGACTTCGATCTCCCCGGCGACGCTTGCCACAGTGATCTTGCACGCCGAAAGAAATGTCACCTGCCCGGCCACGGGGCCGTCGCTCTTGGGCACAATCCGCACATCGGAAGCCACCACTTCGATACCCTCAGCGCCGGCTTCCCTGCGGAAAGTCAGGGTGCCACTGTCGAGTTCCGCGACCGAACCCTTAGTTCCAGAGTAGAAATGCGCGCGGCTATTCGCGGCCAATCCAAACCGCGAGTTGACGATCCGCAGATCGAGTGACCCTCCGTCATCGGTACTGAGATCCTCGCCCGGATATACCGTTGCTCCTTCGGTGAGCGCACTTTCCTTCACGTGGGCGAGGTTCGCCTGCAACACCACGCCGAGGGGCGCATCGGTTCCACGCGATGGTGCCGGCGATGACGCCGGGCAGACCAGCGACGCGAAAACGAGCATGCACCCGATCCTCTTCCCTAGCATGCTTCCCAAGGGACAGCTCCGTAGGTCCAACATTCCTAAGAGAATAGAATCGGGCCGCAGCAGACGGACAACAACCGCGTTGGCAGCGGCTGTGTCGAAGTCCGTACTGCCCGGCAGGTATCACGAGCGACCGCGGCGTTGGTGGACGCCTTTACGCCCATCGTCACCAAAGGAGGGGAAGCAGCCGGTACCGGACCTTACTCCGGTACTCTGCGTAGCCCGGAAGGTTCTTCGCCAGAAATTCTTCTTCGTCAAGCAATCTCCACACCAGCACAAAGGTAAACGGAAAGAGCGCAAGAAGTCCCCACAGCGAGCCTAGCGCAGGCGGCACGCCCAACAACATGACCAGCGCTCCCAGGTACATCGGATGACGCACGATCCCGTAGGGTCCTGTTGCGATCACGCGCTGCTTCGCGTCAATTTCAATCACACCAGAGGTGAACGTGTTCTCTTTAAAAACGAAAAATATGACCAGGAGCCCGAGCACAACAAGCCCATCCCCGGCGATCACCAGATACATGGGCGCTGCGGACCATCCGAAACGATGATCGAGCGCTGGGAAAACAATCGTACCGGCAAAGGCAACCGCCGCAAGCGATTGGATGACCCTTTGAGTAGGCTCCTTTTCCGCTCGCGCCCCCGCTTTCATTCGCCGCGCCAGAAGGTCCGGATCGTTTTTCATGAGATACAACGTGATCGCCAGGACGCACGCGGAAAATACGGAAAGAAAAATCCACGCCTGCCAGTAGTGAATGGTCCACGCGGGCAGGAACAGCAACGCCGCAAGCATGACCACGAGGCGGAGTAGCCCGACGATCGCTTTCTTATTGAGGTCCTTCATTTTTCGAATGCTAGTTTAGTGGGTTCTCGCAAAGATCCGAAGCGCACTTAGGACCTGAGCAAGCCAGAACTGTCGCAAGCTTGGGTCTTGCTGACCGAAACAGGCTATTTGTAGGTGGCGACTACTTCACCGTTTTCAATCTTCAAGCCGGACATGTCGTTCGGCAGCTTTAGCTTTTCCCGATTTTCGGGCGACTCCATCATCCGGGCAACCGCGGCCTCAAGTGTGGATTTTGGAATCGGCAGCGAGCCGATCTGGCCAGCCACCGGCTCGAAGTGCAGATAACCGTCTTCAGCGCCCAGCTTCCCTTCCAATTGCAGCGTCATGTCTTTGCCGTGGAAATCGAAAACGACGTACGCGCGAACCCGATCTCCAATCAGCTCCACCTTGACGTCCTTTACCGACGACCGCACTTGCTCAATCTCTTCGGGGGAAGTTCCCGCAGGGGCAGACAGATCGGGGCCGGCAGCCGAGGATGGAGCAGCCGCGGAGGGCGTGTTGGCGCTCACGGTCGGTGTACTGGACGGAACGGCCGTCGGCGACGCGTTAGCATTGGGATTCGAGGCGATGTCTAGGTGCGAGGCGAGATAGGAGTTGAGCTCGGTCTGGTCCATACGCATGGTAGCGGACTGGCCGTTGGATACAGCTTGCTCGACCTGCTCGAATTTTTGTTCGACGCGCGCCGCGGCTTGCGGGCTGGTCTCGACGGTCGGAGCCGGCGCTTTGTGCAGCACAAGGATCAACGTGATGGCACCGGCTGCGTAAGTCGACCAGCGGACAATCCGGAACAGCATCCGCCAAGGAATCGCTTTCGAGGGTCTGGGACGGTCCCAACCCGGGGGAGTTGCCATTTCCGACATAGAAGTGCTCCTTAATTCGAACGTAGCCTTTGGGTACGATTCCGGCAATAGGCCCAACGGCCAGTTGGGGCGTAATGAGCACCGTTCAAGAACTTGGAGGTTTACTGCGACCCCGAGTGGTCTGCGAACAAGACAATTTGTCGGCAACGTGGCGACCGCCGAGAAAATGACGTGCGTCGGCGTGTGCGATACTGGAACGATTGTTGCGCGTCGAATCGTGTTTCAGGGAGAAACTGCTATCGCATCTTCGGCGGAGTTTCAGGGTTCGCGGACCGAGGTGCGCGGCTCGCACGGAATTTGGCCTTATCTGGCGCTTGCCGCGGGCATAGTATGCATCGGCTGGTCGGCGATTTTCGTGCGTTGGACGGACATGCCCGGGCCAGCTTCAGCCTTTTACCGCATGCTGATTCCCGCGGTGGTGCTCCTGCCAACATGGCTGTGGAACCGCAATTCGCCGCGCGTCAGTTGGCAGACCCTCGCGATCATTGCGCTCGGCGGGCTTTTCTTCGCGCTCGATCTGGCACTCTACAACACCGGCATCCTGCGCACCTCGGCCGGCAACGCGACCTTGCTGGGCAATCAGACACCGATTTTTGTGGGCTTGCTGACGTGGCTGGCCTTTGGGAAGCGCCCGGCGATTTCTTTCTGGCTCGGCCTGGTGCTCGCAATCGCGGGATCCCTCGTGATTGTCTGGGCGGACATCGGCCGGCACGTGCAGTTTGGTGCGGGCGACTTGATGGCTCTCGGCGCGGCAGCCTGCTTTGCGGTGTATCTGATGGCCACCGAGCGCGTGCGCACCACGACGAGCACGCTGGTATTTCTGCGGCTGGCGATCATCGCCGGGACAATTTTCTTGTTGATCATGAATCTGGCGATGGGCGTCTCGCTCAAGATTCCGCCGGGCCGCTCGTTCGGCGCATTGGTGGGGCTCGGATTAGTTTCTCAGTTAGGCGGATACCTGGCGCTGACCTACGCCCTAGGACATCTTCCGGCAACGGTGACCGCCGTTTCGTTACTCGCGCAAGGGCCCTTGACCGCACTACTCGCAGCGTGGCTGCTGGCAGAACCCCTTACCGCCTCGATGCTGACGGGTGGCGTGCTCGTCCTCCTTGGAGTAGGCCTCGCGAATCGCGGGCGTGACCCCGCCGAAGAGACCAACGCTACAATTCCCGAAGCATGATAATTTCGGCAGGGCGGAAACGTTTGGCCATCTGAATCGTTTATCACTATGGCGTGTCGCGCCATAGTCGGCAAGCATCGTCGACGCCAGATATCTGCCAACCAGCGCGCAAAGGGCGTGTTATGTACAAAACATTTCTCGTTCCGCTTCTCCTGGCGACCTCTGTCTTCCTGGCTATGCGGCCGAGCCATAACTTTGCCTCCGCGGCTGTGCCAGATAGTCCGCAGTTCACCTCCGACGGCAAACTGGTGCGTCCGCCGGGCTACCGCCGCTGGATTTATCTCTCCTCCGGCTTCGGCATGAGCTATACGCAAAAGCCGGACGACGCACAAATGTTCACCAACGTCTTCGTCGAACCTGCCGCATACGACTACTACCTCGCGAACGGCCGGTGGCCAGGCAAAGCCATGTTCGTGTTGGAGCTTTACGGCTCCACGTCGCAGGGATCGATCAACAAACACGGCAGCTACCAAAGAGATTTCATGGGCCTGGACGTCGAGGTAAAAGACGAAGCGCGATTTCCCGACAAATGGGCGTATTTCAATTTTGACGGCGCTGAAAGCACCGCCAACGCCATCGCACCGAGCCAGAATGCATGCTGGAAGTGCCACGAGCAAAACGCCGCGGTAGAGCATTCCTTCGTGCAGTTCTATCCGGACCTCTTAAAGGTGGCGAAGGCGAAGAACACCATCAAGCCGGGTGTACACCCAGAGTAGCAGAGCAGATAGAAGGCGTGCGCCGCTATTCGCTTTGGAAATTTGCCAAGAGGAAGAGATTGTTGAGCGATTCGGCCAAAGTGGGGTGCGCGAACACTGCGTCCCGCAGCACGGTATACGGCAACTTGCCCATCATCGCCAGTTGCACCTGGGACATGATTTCCCCACCTTCGATCCCCAGGATCGCCGCGCCCAGGATTTGGTTCGTATCCGCGTCCACCACCACTTTCATAAACCCGCGGGATTCCGCTACTTCCAGAGCGCGGGCCACATAGGCCATGGGCATCTTGGCCACGCGGATTTTTTTGTTTTGCGCGCGAGCCTCGCCTTCGCTCATCCCGATGCGCCCGAGCTGAGGATCGATATAAACGGTATAAGGCACCAGCCGCCCATCGGTGGAAGCGCTTCCCTTTTCCAGCAGGTTGGTGCGAACAATACGGAAGTCATCGTAAGAGATGTGCGTGAAAGCTGGCCCGCCTTTGATATCGCCAATGACGTACACACCGTCGGCGCTCGTTTCCAGCTTGTTCTTGGCCTTAATGAAACCGCGGTCGTCGACGGCGATGCCTGCGGCTGACAAATTCAATTTTTCCGTGTTGGGAACGCGCCCCGTGGCAATCAGTAAGTGCGATCCGTCGAGAGTCCGCAATTTCTTCGCCATGCGAACAGTAAGCTTGATTCCCGATCCAGCCTTTTTGACGCGTTCCGCATTTGCATTCAAAAGCACTTCGACGCCGTCCTGCTTCAGGATCGCCGCCACTTCTTGCCCGACGTCAGCATCTTCCCGGGTCAGCAATTGCCCTCTCGAGTGAACGATCGTGACCTTGCTGCCCAAGCGCCGAAATAATTGCCCGAACTCCAGGCCCACATACCCGCCCCCGACAATCACTAAATGCTTCGGCACGGCTGCGAGCTCCATGATCGATGTGCTGTCCAGAAAAGGCACCCCTTGCAAACCCTCCAGCGGAGGAGTTGCCGGGCGGCAGCCCGCGTTGATAAAGATGTAATCGCCGGTGAGCGTGCTCTGGCCGCCTTTTTTCAGACGGACTTGAATCGACTTAGCGCCCGTAAAACTCGCCTCCCCAAAGATCAAGTCGAGGTTTTTCGTCTTCTCAATGCTGCTCTGATTTCGGTTGCGGAAACTGTTGACGATATCGCGTTTACGCTGGCGAACCCGCTTCATGTCGATGGTGATACGTCCGGTGTGAACCCCATAGTCAGCGCCGCGGCGGGCAAGATAGGCCGCATGGCCGCTGGCCACCATAGTTTTGGTTGGCGTGCAGCCCACGTTGACGCAGGTTCCGCCAATATATTCGCGCTCGACGAGCGCCGTCCGCCAGCCGGCATTGGCCAGCGCCTGGCACAGAGGCGTTCCGCCCTGGCCTGAACCGATAACGATAGCTTTGTAATGATTGTCGGAAGCCACTCGAATTTCTCCTGAATAAAACGGCGTCTTGTCGCTTGAAGTTGGATGCGCAGGGTCCCCGGCGGATGCAGTCTGAAGTCGCCCTCAGTGTGAAACGAACGAGGCGCACAGTTCGCTGCATGAGGCGCACGTTCTGACAACGTCGCTGAATCGGGCCGCGCGGACTCTAGAAACGCGAGAGAAGCAACAAACCACCGCCGATGGCGACGGCATCCTCCAGCACCGCGATCACGAAGTCAGGCACGCTAAGCGCCTTCACCAGGCGCGTGCGCACCTCGTACCCCGCGAACGCACCGGCGACGCCACCTACCGCGCCCAAAACCGCGCCGAGAGCGATCGATTGTCCCCCAGCGGAAGCCACCGTCGCGCCGCAAAGCCCTCCCAGAAGGATGCGAGGAATGAGCCCCCCAGGCTTCGTGCGGGCCGGAGTCGACGGCAGCTGGTCGGCCACCAGCTCCACGCACGCCAGAATCGTGAAGATCACCACGGTG